>DASRZQ010000125.1:0-9283 GCA_035686205.1 Geobacteraceae bacterium | reverse complement strand
CCTGATATCGGCTTCGGCGGAGGCAGGATTGTAGAGCTCGGCTTTCACATCGAGGTTCTTTTCCACGGCCATTTTGATCGCCTGAGGAAGGGTCAGGTTTACCGTGTTTTCCTGGGCATTGGCTTTTAAGGGCATACAAGCAAATGCTGCCGAAGCAAAAAGGGAAAGTATTTTAAGCCGGGTACAAAATCTGACCATTGGAGATCCTTTCCTCTATATTCATTTTCCGTGCAACCCGGACAAGCCGGGAAAACAAAAGTCTAACATGACCTGTAAGCATAAAATCCGAAAGACTTTTGAACAGGGATGAAGGGGATAAAAGGGATAAAATCAGTCAACCAATTTGTATGGACCTCATCCCGATTCGCGATCAAATGCTTGGTATTAGACAAAATCAGGATACAAGTTTTTTTGTTTTATCCCCTTCATCCCCTTCATCCCTGTTAGTTCACGTTTTTTCCAAAGTTATTCATATCGCAACGCCTCGATGGGGTTGAGCGAGGCCGCCTTGCGGGCGGGGTAGAAGCCGAAAAAAATCCCGACCGCGCCGGAAAAGCCGATCGCCATGGCGATAGCCTGAAAAGAAATAAGCGTCGGCCAGTCGAAGAGGGACGAAACCACCTTCGCCCCGACAACCCCCACAACCATCCCGAACACCCCGCCTATGAGGGTCAGAAGCACCGCCTCGGTCAGGAACTGGAGCATTATGTCCCGTTCCTTGGCACCTATCGCCATTCGGATGCCGATCTCACGGGTCCGCTCGGTCACGGAAACCAGCATGATGTTCATGATTCCGATCCCGCCGACGATCAGGGATATGGACGCAACCGCGCCAAGCAGCAGTGACATGGCCTTCGACGACTGCTCGGCAACACCCAGGATCTCGGTCAGGTTGCGCACTGTAAAATCCGCGTCATGGCCGGGGCCCACCCTGTGCCGCTGGTTCAGCAGAGCGGTCACCTGCTCCTCAGCCCTCTCCAGATCCTGCTCGCTGGCCGCCTGGACCAGCACGGACCCCACGGAATTGGGAAACTGGCTGCCGAAGAGTTTTCTCTGGGCCGTCTTCAGCGGCACATAGATGATATCGTCCTGGTCGGTCCCCTGGGGGGACTGCCCTTTCCTGTCAAGGATACCCACCACCACAAAGGGTATTTTCTTGATGCGGATAATCTTGCCGACGGGGTCTTCCGAGCTGAACAGGTTTTCCGCCACGGTCTGGCCGATCAGGCAGTTTTTGGTAGCCCCTTCCACGTCGGACTGGGTCAGGTTCCTCCCTTCCGTGACGGGCCATTCCCTGACGGCAAGATATTCGGGGGTAATGCCCAGTACGGCTGTCGACCAGTTCATGTTGCCGTACACGACCTGAGCCGCGCCGCGTACGGTGGGAGCGGCATAGGCGACGGCGGGACACTCGGTCTTCATGGCCTTTGCGTCGTCGAAGGTCAGGGTGGGAGTTGAACCGGAACCCATGCGCAGACCGCCGCTAGTCACCGAGCCGGGTATGACCAGAAGGATGTTGCTGCCGATGCTTGCGATCTGTTCGGAGATGATCTTGCTGGCCCCCGAGCCGATCGCCACCATGGCGATGACCGCGCCGATGCCGATAATAATGCCCAGCATGGTGAGGAATGAGCGCATCTTGTTGGTCCGGAGCGCCCTTAGAGCGATTTTCAGGCTCATCAGAAGCTCGATCATGCGCCCCCCCTCATTTGACCGGCATCCAGCGGCTGCGCCACGGGGGTATCGGAAATGATGCTGCCGTCACGGAACAGCACGTTGCGCTTGGTGAAAGCGGCGACATCCGGTTCGTGGGTTACCATTATGATGGTGATTCCCTCGCGGTTCAATTTCTGGAAGATGGCCATGATTTCCACGCTGGTGATCGAATCGAGGTTGCCGGTGGGTTCGTCGGCAAGTATTATGGCCGGCTCGTTTACCAGGGCGCGCGCTATCGCCACCCTCTGCTGCTGTCCGCCGGAAAGCTGGTTGCTGTAGTGCCCGGCGCGTTCCGCCAGGCCGACCATCGACAGGGCCTCCAGCGCCTTTTCCCTTCTCCTGGCAGCCGGGACCCTGCCGTAAATAAGCGGCAGTTCCACGTTCTCCACGGCGGAAGTCCTGGCCAGCAGGTTAAAGCCCTGGAAGACAAAGCCGATTTTCCGGTTTCTTATCTCCGCCAGCGCGTCCTTGGGCAAACCCCCGACCCGTTCACCGCCGAGCCAGTACTCACCCGAAGTCGGAGCGTCGAGACAGCCGAGGATATTCATGAAGGTCGACTTCCCACTGCCCGAGGCCCCCATGATGGCCGCAAAATCGCCGCGCTCCACCGTCAGGCTGACCCCTTTCAGGGCTTCGACGCGTTGCTCGCCCATGGTGTAAACCTTTGACACACTATCTGTACGGACGACTTCTTCCATCTAGAACCTCGGCCCCATGGGCGGACGTGAGCTGTCGGTTTTTTTCTTGCCGGCGGAGACTTGTTCGATTATAACCTCATCCCCCTGGCGCAAATTCCCCGACGTGAGCTCAACGAAAGAATCATCGGTTGCGCCGGTTTTAACGGGAATACGTGCCGGCTTGCCGTCCTTCAGGACATAGACCTGCTGTCCGACCGGCCGTGATATCCTGCGCTGTGTGGTCGATGTCGGGGGTTGGGCCGCTTCCGCGGCAGCCTTCGGCCTGAACCTCAAGGCCGCGCCGGGAAGTTTCAGCACGTCATCTTTCCTCATCACTTCTATATTCACATTCGCGGTCATGCCCGGCTTCAGCTTCAGGTCTTTGTTGTCCACTGTGATGACCACGTCATAGGTAACGACGTTCTGGGTGACGATCGGGGCATTTCTGACCTGGGCCACGATGCCTTTGAATTGAATCCCGGGATAGGCATCCACGGTGAAAACAGCGGGCTGTCCGATTTTTACCTTGCCGATGTCAGCTTCATCTACGCTGGTATCGATCTGCATCTTGGTCAGGTCCTGGGCAATTGTAAAAAGCGTTGGGGTCTGGAATGAAGCGGCAACCGTCTGCCCCACGTCCACATTCCTGGAGACGACGATACCGTCCACCGGAGATTTAATGGTTGAATAGCGCAGGTTCGTCTGGGCCTGCCGGTAGGAGCCGAGGGTCTGCATTACGCTGCCTTCAGCCGATTTGACGCCTGCCTGGGCTTCAAAGTACTTGGTTTCCGCGGTATCGAAATCCTGCTGGGAAACGACACCGTCCTTCAGGAGCTGACGGTTTCTTTCCATGGTCCTCCCGGCATCAACGACATCGGCCCTGGCTTTCTTGAGGTTGGCCACGGCATTCTGGTAACTGCCCTGACTTTGCTGCACCTGTGAATTGAAAATGTCGGGATCGATCCGGGCGATGGTCTGCCCTTTTTTCACTACGGAATTATAATCGACGAAAAGTTTATCAATCGTACCCGAAACCTGGGTCCCCACCTGGACCGTAATGACCGCGTTCAGCGTGCCGGTCGCGGTTACCATGGAAACTATCGCTCCTTTCTCGACTTTTGCCGTCCGGTATGCCGGAGCGGGTGATCTCCTGATATAGGCAAATATGCCCACCGATACGGCAACAAGCAGAATCCCGGAAACAATGACAACCTTTTTCATTTGAAACCCCTGAGATAAAAATATTACCTGAATCCGTGACGCCTGAACGCCGAGGCAAGCGGAATGCCGGGGTTTGAACGCCGCTTACATCCTTTCGCGCCTGTTACGCCGGTTGAACTTCGCCGGGAGGTCACATCCCACGGGAGTGCAAGAAACCGAGGCGTTCCGCGCGGACAAAGGCGTGAAGGCGTCACGGATTCAGGTATTATTAAAATGTTATTTAAGTTGACGAATAAATATACGTTCCGGTTACACAAGTATAAAAATTTTTCCGACCGGCCCCTCTCCGTGCTGAAGGACAGCGGATGCACCGTCAATTTCCCTCTTCTTTCTTCAGACCACGTAAAAGCAGGTCCAGGCAGCTTTCGGCACTGAAGAGCGCTTCCTCGTCGATGAAAAGCGACAGGAAAAAACCCCTCAGCAGGTTGTAAATAATCCTGGTTACCTCCGTTACCTCACAGGGACGGAATACCTTCTTTTCAATCCCGTCGCGGATTATGTCCTCGATCATTTTCCGGCGTTCCCTGAAAAACTTTTTTTTCATTTCCAGGCCGAAGGAAAACGCCTGCTCCCTGTCATGGAACAGGAACCTCTCCTTACGTGCCTTTGCGCTTGTTATTGTATACGTAATAAAACCTCTGAGGGCTTCAACGGGATCGCTTATATCCTTCAGGAACTCCCTGGTTTCCCGGTTAAATTCATCCAGGCTTTCCCGCAAAAGCGTCAGGCCCAGATCTTCCTTGTTCTTGAAATACAGGTAAAGCCCGCCCACGCTTATACCGGCGGAACGCGCAATCAGGCGCATATTGGCCCGGTCATGACCGTGCTCGGCAAAGACCCTTCTGGCCGCATCCAGTATCCTCTCTCTTGTTACCTGTCCTGAACGATTGTTCATGTGAACATTTGTTCACCAAACCCAATAATTTGTCAAGCAATTTTTCTCTAGGGAAAAATTGTATTTTTGTTTATTCTATGTACCGGCATCCGGCTTCTGGCAGCCGGTGGCCTGTGGCAAAAGATTAAGAGCTTGTTCATAAATAACGTTTCGCAGGAACGCGCCCGGATTTATGTCGGATTTGGCCTGGACGATTGAGCAAAACCGCAGGCGTAGCAGTGCTACGTCGAGGCTTTTGCGATTGAGGACGGGTCAAAGACGGGATGCGAGACCGGAATGCTTATTTACGACAAGCTCTCATTAGGCCCGTCACCTGAAAGGATGAACATCCATGCCCCCGCGGCGTTTTGTTGTTGGCGATATCCACGGCTGCGAAAACACCTTTCGCGCCCTGCTGCACGATGTCTTGCAACTGCAGCCCACGGAAGAATTGTACCTGCTCGGCGACCTCATTGACCGCGGCCCGGGAAGCAAGGGGGTGCTGGACGAGATTCTCAGGCTCCGCAGGCAGGGCTTCGCGGTCGACGCCCTTCGCGGAAACCACGAGGAAATGCTGCTGCGCGCCGGCGAATCCCAGGACTTCCTGGATCTCTGGATGACAAACGGCGGGGGCAGGACCCTGGACAGCTTCAACATGGAAGACCCGGATGATATCCCTTATAGTTACCGCAATTATCTTCTTACCCTTCCCAACTACATCATCCTGGAAGATTTCATACTGGTCCATGCCTGCCTTAACTTCGACATCCCGGACCCGTTCGCGGATACTGAAACAATGCTCTGGGGCCGATCCTGCAAGGTGAGGAAGGACCTGATCGGCGGACGGAAGCTGATTTGCGGACACACGCCGGTCAGCCGGCAAACCCTGCTGAAATCCCTCAAGACTTCCAGGATAATGCTCGACAACGGCTGCGTCTACAAGGGAATGTCCGGGCTCGGCAGCCTGGCGGCGCTGGAACTGGATTCCATGAACGTTTATTTCCAGGAAAACCTGGATTTTTCCGGGACCTCCGGGAAGAAGAGTTTTTAATGGAAAATGGGCGGAAATTCTGCTAAAAAGAAAAAAATTATCCGCATCGCGGACAAAAGAGAAATGTCATATTCTGATTCCCGAAAAAAGGTGCATATAACGGGGGATCGGGGGTTTTTGATGGAGGTTGTCTCATGAAGCACTATCGTAAGGAATTGTGGTTCAATGTGCAGAAAAGACGGGATTTCATCAATATCACTCAACTCGTCAGGGAATGTCTCCTGGAAAGCGGCATACAGGAAGGACTGCTGCTTTGCAACGCCATGCATATCACCGCGAGCGTCTTCATAAATGATGATGAACCCGGGCTGCAGCACGATTTCGAGGTGTGGCTGGAAGGGCTCGCCCCGGGCGGCCCGGAAGTGCAATACCGCCACAACACATTCGAGGACAATGCCGATGCGCATTTGAAACGGACCATCATGGGTCGTGAAGTGGTGGTCGCCGTGACCGGCGGGGACCTGGACCTCGGACCGTGGGAACAGATTTTCTACGGAGAGTTCGACGGGAGGCGGCAAAAACGGGTACTGGTCAAGATCATCGGGGAATAGAGTCGGGTTGATTGGTTGATTGGTTGATTGGTTGATTGGAATGCAAGAACAAACAAACCAACCAACCAACTAACTAACCAACCAACTGCTGTCCCGCCCTCCTCACCCTGAACTTCTTCACCAGTTCGACCGGGTGGTATGAAAGCTTCGATCTGCGCAGGTTCGGCTCGCCCAGGTCCTGCTCCCTGTTCACGTATTCGCAATCGGTAAAGCAAAGCCTGCAATATTCACTGTCGGCGAATTGATATAGCCCTTCCAGGAACGGATCGGCCTTTTCGAACTGGCAGACCGACGTTGTTTCGTTCAGCTTTTCACCGAGGACAAAGGCCTTCACCTCCCCCTCGACAAGCACCACCAGCCCTTGCAGCCCGAGAAGGCCTGCCAGGCTCAGCGCTTCCTCTGAAGCGTCAGCTTCCCGCAGGAGTGAAGCACTCTCGATGCCCGCGCGTACGCGCCGCCATTCTTCAAGCAGCTTCAGCGAACCACCGAGGTATTTTTCCGAATATGGTTCAACCGCGTGGCGGTGCCTGCCGGTAAAATACCTGACCCTGTTTCTCTTCTTGTGAAAGCGGTTGCCGGGAAGCTCGGCCAGTTCCCGCCGCAGGTACAGGTAATCGAAAGAGTCCCGGTCTTCCGTAATTTCTGTCCTTTCCCGGCCCTGCAGATACCGCTCGACAAACGATTCGTCCGCGCCGTAGAGGAGCCTTCCGTCTCCGAGCAGCGCGTCAAGGGCTTTCACGATGTCGCCGTCGAGGGGCGGAAGAAAGTATTCTTCGCCGCCGTAACCGCTTCCCAGCACGACCGGCGAATCACCGACCAGGCAAAGCCTGTACAAGTGGGCCTTGCGGAACAGGTAGAGGTTGGCGAAGGTAAACTCCGAAATACGGGGTTGAAGTCGAATTAATAACGGGTCCAGAAAGGCCTTGTCTCCCAACTCCAGTGACCTGAAGTCCGGGTATGCCGGGATATCCATAATTTGTCACTCCCTCTTGAAATAGTACTATACCAGAGAAAACAGGGAACCGGTTTTCTAAAAGTGCAAAGCGATTTTTCCCAGACATGAAAGACTTTAAATATCAGCCATCATGATTCCTTTTCCCATGGTCAAATGAGTACATTCTTTTGACAACAAATGGTTATTATTCTGACACTATTTGTTACCGTAATGTTTTGACGTGACATTTTTTTGTATATTTTTGCTTGACAACTTTCTCGTTTACGGGTAAAAATGCTCAAAGTTAACGAAATAAAAACGGCCGATGCCGTGCAACAGGATAAACGATAATACTAAACCATTCGCGAGGATGGGACGGAAAGCCTACAGGGTCTTACAGAGACAGCCGGGTCGCCGAAATATCAGTCGATATCTCAGCCCCGGCTTTTTTATTAGACATACCAAACCCGTTTTCAGAAATCCTGATTACGGAAAGAAAAAAATCGATATCCATTATTATTTTTGGTCTAAAAGTTGCGAATAGCCTTCAACAGGCACAATACCTTTAAATTGAATGTAATAGAAGGTATAACACCATTACGGCCGGGGTTCTCCCAATGCGGCCGATCACGGTGTCTGCCGGAAATCGCATAAAATTCAAAAGGTGATAGACGATAATACTAAACCATCCGCGAGGATGGGACGGAAAGCCTACTGGGTCTCACCGAGACAGCCGGGTCGCCGAAATATCATACGATATCTCAGCCCCGGCTTTTTTATTAGTCAGAACAAATTTTTAAATTTGCTTTTATTGAAGTGTAGGACGGAAGAAAACAGGCATCAGGTAGGGCAGAGTTCGACAGATAAGATTTTACATTTGAATCAGCGTCTTGGCAGTTGATAAACGACAATACTAAACCACTCGCGAGGGTGGGACGGAAAGCCTAAGGGTCTCACAGAGACAGCCGGGTCGCCGAAATATCAGCCGATATTTTCAGCCCCGGATTTTTTATTGCCGGCGAACCAGGTTTGCCGCTTTTATGAGGGTTCAAAAACAGGAGGGTATCATGGTTGTTCACTATTCGACAGACTCACGGAAACTGGCACTATATGCGCATCGGGAGGTGATTAAGGAAACGATCGAGAAGTCAGATACACGCCTGAAAAGGGTAAACCATCTGAAAGGATGGGGCGCAAAGCCACTGGTCTAAATCCCGGGGACGATCCGGGACATGAAAGCAGGGTTGCCGGGCGAAGGAGTACCTCTTTGCGGGGTGCATCTCGCTTTGGCGCAAACAACAAGGAGGTATTCTTAATGAAGTCATTTCGTACACTTGCGCGCGCACGTGCAAGGTCAACAAAAAACTGGTCATTACAACGCATTGGATCATTACTCTTAGTATTTTATATCTTAACCTCATTCTCCGCACTGAGTCCGTTGCAGGCTTTTGCTGCGGGACAGGCGGGTCTGACATGGACAGGTTCCACAGGCGCCTACGGTTACAGAGTATATTACGGCACGTCTTCCGGCAATTATACTCAGAACATAGACGTCGGCAACGTTACAAACTATACCGTAACCAGCCTGGCCAACGGCTCGACCTATTATTTTGCCGCGAAGGCCTATGACGCCTCGGGAAATCTGAGCTCTTTTTCCAATGAGGTAAGCAAAACCCTCAGTTCTACCTTCACAATAACCGCGACGGCATCAGCCAACGGAACGATCACGGCCGCCAACAACTCGAATGTGACCACCAGTTCCAGCGGAACATCCGTAGTATCCACGGTAACGGTCAGCAGCGGGGCCTCGCAGACATTTTCAATTACACCCAACAGTGGTTACTATGTTGCAAGCGTGACGGCTGACGGCGCTTCGGTCGGCGCTGTGACCAGCTACACTTTCAGCAACGTAACCGCAAACCATACGTTATCGGCCACCTTCGCGGCAAATTCGGTGAATACATATACCCTGACCGCGTCGGCGGGTACGGGCGGCTCCATCTCCCCTTCAGGATCGGTAAACGTAAATTCCGGCGGCAGCCAGATGTTTACGATCACCCCCGGTTCGGGTTACAAAATATCCAGCGTAACGGTTGACGGATCGTCGGTCGGAGCAGTGTCTACTTATACCTTCAGCAACGTCACTGCCAACCACACCATCGCGGCGTCATTCAGCACGACCACTGCGAGCAGCTATACCATCTCGGCGAGCGCCGGGACGGGCGGAAGCATCTCTCCGAGCGGCACGAAAACTGTAAC
>DASRZQ010000124.1:0-11196 GCA_035686205.1 Geobacteraceae bacterium | reverse complement strand
GTGGGTTTTGTCGGCCACACGGAGGCGTCCGCGATAAAGGCCGGCTACGATATAATCTGCAACACCATGCCCGTTTCGGCCATCCCGAAAGCGCATGTTACCGGGCATACGGCGGGTGCCATAAAAATGATAGCGGATTCCCTGACCAGGCGCCTCCTGGGCGTGCATCTTTCCTGCCACAGGGGCGCGGAGATAATCAACGAGGCGGCCCTGGCGATACGGTTCCGGCTGACCGTTGAGGACCTGGCAAGCTCGCTGCACGTCTATCCGTCGATGGGGGAAGGGCTGCGTCTCTGCGCCCAGGGGTTTACAAGGGATGTGACGAGGCTTTCCTGCTGCGCGGAGTGAATACGGAGAATTCAGAATCCAGTAGTCAGAATTCAGTAGAACCGCTGGACCTCAAATGTTTTCTCGCTACATTCTTTATCCTGAATTCCGGCTCCTGAATACTGGCTACTGCCTTTCAAAACTGCATGATAATCCCGCCCCAGGAAAGCCCTCCGCCGAACCCCATCATCAGGACAAGGTTGCCGGCTTTTATCGTTCCGTTTCTCAGGTTTTCGTCCAGTACCAGTCCGACCGAAGCCGATGCGGTGTTGCCGAACCTGTCCAGATTGAGCAGGAACTTCTCCTTGGCGATCCCGGTCTTTTTCGAAATAATATCGATGATGCGTACATTCGCCTGGTGCGGGATGATATAGTCAAGGTCGTCCGGATGCAGACCGGCTTTTGCGGTCAACTCCTCAATCACCTTCGGCGTTATATCCGTGGCGAAGACATACACGTTCCTTCCGTCCATCTTGAAGGTGTTTTCCCGTGAGGCTATGGTTTCGGGAGTGACCGGTTTCCTGGAGCCCGATGAAGGCACCTGGATGAGCTCCCAGCCGTTTCCGTCGCTCCTGATGAGGGTTTCAAGGACTCCCGTGCGTTCCCGGGCTGCTTCCAGAATAATCGCGCCCGCTCCGTCGCCGAAGAGTGGGCTGGTCGTCTTGTCCTGGAAATCGAGGATTTTTGAATAGGTATCCGCGCCGATGACAAGGATTTTTCCATACTTGCCGGATCTGATCATGTTGTCGGCGGTGTCCACCGCATAAACAAATCCGCTGCAGACGGCGTTCATGTCAAAGGCGAAGGCGTTTGTCGCTCCGATGCTTTTCTGCACCATGCATGCGGTAGGGGGAAGGATCATGTCCGGGGTGGAAGTCGAAACGATAATGCAATCCAGTTCGCCGGCCCCGATCCCGCCCTTCTGCAAGGCGTTCAGCGCGGCGCGTGTCGCCAGGTCCGAAGTCGATTCGCCGTCCGCGGCAAACCGCCTTTCCCTGATGCCGGTACGGGAAAATATCCAGTTATCGGCGTCTTCAATCAGGGTATCAAAAAAACTGTTAGTGACGACCTTGTCCGGGACGCAGCTTCCGGTGGCCAGCACTTTCGAATAAATCATTTCCACGCTCCATCCGTTTACATATAGCAAACAAGGCCCCTTGCGCCAGGGGCCTTGCCGTATACACTTTATTCCATAAATTGAGGTTCTTTGTCAAACAATATTACTCGGTTGGGTTTTTCGGCCGGTAGAAAAGGGCATCCAGAATGCCATAGAGCCAGAGCCCGGCAAATACGGCCAGAAGACGGTTGAAAGCGGGATTGCCGCGGAGGATCCGGTCCACGGTCTCCAGCGGAGCCTGTGCTTCCGATAACCCCCCGGAAATGCTCAACTGGTAAATTTCCCTGAGTGCGATGCCGATGGCGGCAAGAAAAAGCACGTTCACGGCAAATATCAGAATGACCCCTTTTACCCTGCACCCCTTGTAAATTTGTCCTATGCCCGGGAAAACCAGGCCCGACAGCAGCGCCGCCTTGATGTTCCTGCTCATGATAAATCCCTTCGCTCTGTTTACTTATGCAACATGAAGATACGGCATTACTATCACAAAAATATCAGGAAATAAAGATTGTCCCCCGTCGGAACAAACGGAAAATATTGCCGAAACACTCAAATTCTGCTAATAAGTACGGGTATGGAAACCGGCGGAAAACTCAAAACCAGAAGAGAGGCTCTGGCCGCGCTGCTGAAGGATTCGGACGAAGACGTGAGAACGGCGGCCGCACGGGCGCTGGAACGCCTGGAAGGTTTCGGCAGCCTCGGGGAAGTGCTTGATTCCCTGAAGAAAGGGGATATCGCCGCAAAGGTCAAGGCCATCTATGCCCTCGGCAGGATAGGCGGCGAGGGCGTGCTGCCGGCGCTCATCTATTGCGCTTCCAGGCCCGAGGAGGATATCAGGTCCGTTGCGGTCGAAGTTCTCGGCAACCTGGCGCATCCCAAGGGGCTGCCGGTCATCGTCGAGCGTCTCGCGGATCCGAGTTCGGCCATAAGGGCAAAAGCGGTGGCGGCTCTGGGAGATTTCAGGGATCCGTCTCTGGTCAGGCTGCTGCTTCCATTTCTCGACGAAAATGACGGCCTCCTGGACGCGGAAGCCGCAAGGTCGCTCGGTAAAATCGGCAACTCCTCACTGGTGCCGAAATTCATCGAACTGACCAGATCGCCGTTCCCGAGAACAAGGGAAGCCGCCGCGTTCGCCTTGGGAGAGGCGTCGGCGGACTGACGGCTGTCATGACGCCGGAACGGAAAAGCCCCCACCCGTAAATCAGGATTGCCGATTATCCTTCCTGTTCATCGACTCGATCACTTCACCGCATGCCATGCCGACAGTGCCGCCGCGTGCGGCCATTGACAGCAGAAAATCGTAAGAAGCTTCCCCGCCGATAAGGCCGATCGCCCCGACAGCGGCGATTTTCAGCTCCCGCCAACGGCCGGCGGCGAACAGATGCCTCTTCCCCACAATTTTCATCAGCCGCGGAAGCGGCTTTTTCGATCCGATGAGACCGATTGACCGCACGGCGTCTTTCTTCAACTGCAAGGTCTTGAGAAACAAATCCCTCTTCCTGACGATATCCATCAGCGGATCGACTGCCTTCTCGCTTTTCAGGATGCCCAGCGAAAAAATTGCCTGCCCCTTTACTGACTGGTCCTGATCCGCCAGAAGATCGATGAGCATTTCCACTGCCTCCGGTCCCCCGGTCTTGGTCAGACAGCGTATCGACTCCTTTACCACCCTGACATCTTCGTGATGGAGCGTGGGCCGGAGCTCGCTCACGCATTCACTGCAGCGTATCTCGCCCAAAATGGCCAGCATGCTGCGTACGACGTACCATCTGTGGTCTTTCAGAAGCGCAAGGAGCGCCGGAACTGCCGGTTTCCCGATCCGGATAAGAACAGTTGCCAGGGCTTTCCGGGAATGGATGTTGTCCGAGCTGTTCAGCTTTTGAATGGTCGGATCGACCGCCTTTTCTCCAAGCCGCGCCAGGATTCCGTATGCGTTTTCTTTTGCCTTGAAATTTCTGTCGGCCAGACAGTCGAGCAGGTAGCCGGTCATTTCGCCATCCGCCGCGCCTGCAAAGGCGGCATGCGCCGCGTCGCGCCGAATCCGGCCCTTCGAGGCGTCCGAGCACTGTTCCATGAGAAACAATAATATCGGCATCAGCTCTTCGAACCCGCCTTGAGCCTTGAGCGCCCGCGACTTTGACAGGAGAAGTCCGGCAAGTCCGCAATAGCGTTCGTCGCCGGATTCATTTTTCATCGCCTCGATGATTTCTCCGACTTCCATGTCTTCCATATCGTCGACGGGCGGAAGTTCGAAAATCGCCCGGCTTTCCCCGATCATCCCCGATGCCTGTGCCGGTTCACCGGTTTCGTCTTCGGAGACGGCCTTTTTGGTGAAAACCGCGGTAATATCGATTTCATTAGTGACGATATTTCTGATTTCCCGGTCCGCCAGGGCCTTTTCCATTCCTCCGTCGGCGATGATTTTCTGCGGGTCGGCGGTCAGAAGCGAAAGAAAACATTCGAATTCCTCCATCGACAGATCCGGCAAAAAGCACAATCGCTGGATTTCCCGGACAAAAAGCTCTCTGGCCAGGGATTTGGCCGCCAGCGAATTCTCGATCGCAGCTCCGCCCTCGGCCGCGAAGAGGCCGTTTCTGGTGATAAGCAGAGCCAGGTTTTTCCCATGCAGAAAGCCGAGAAGCAACTGGTATGTCTGGCGGATAATGTCGTTTCGGAGAGGATGGTTCGCGGGGTAGAAGGCGCTTGCCTTAAGGGATTTGTAGATTTCGGCGATTACGTCCTTGCCGGAACCGGAGGGAATACCCGGATCGTTTGAATATTTCGACATATGGCTTTTTTCTGTTGGCATCGAAGCATCCGAAATTAATTTTTCCAGATTTTATTACATACATCAAATACTTGTCAAATCATACCATGTAGAAGGAAGTAAAAACGATAAATCTGAAAAAATCATCTGAACCGCAAAGACGCGAGGAAAGCCAAGAAAAAACAAAGGGTTAGCCCATCAATCAGAGTAATCATGGTGGTTGAATTTCAAATTTTCCGTATTTCCCGTCAGTTTTCGATTTCCTTTGTGAAATACTTTGCGATCTTTGCGTCTTTGCGGTGAAACTGTCGTTTTAGGATGAATTTCCCGGAAGCGCCCGGCACGGTTGGTTAAAATATAGAATCTGGATCCGTCAGCTGCCGATATGAACGGGAACAATTGACATGGGTTGTCAATGGGATACATTTTTACTGGGTCACTTGTAAACGGAGGTATTGCCATGATGGGCAACGGCATGATGTATGGCTATCACTTCGGGGTGGGATGGATGCTGCTGGGCCTGGTTTTCTGGATTTTCGTCATTGTCTGCGCGGTGCTGCTGGTGTTGTGGATTATCGGAAGAAGCGGGAGGGGGAAGCGGGGCAAAGAAGAAGATTCGGCCATGGAGATACTGAACAGAAGATATGCCCGGGGAGAAATAACCAGGGAACAATACCACGAAATTAAAAAGGACCTGAATCCGTGACGCCTTCGTCTGCGCGGAACGCCTCGAATTTTCCGTGATCCGTGTCCGGTTTCTGTTCCCCGTAAAGCCATGTCCACGGACACGGATCACGGAATAAACGCCGGCATTCTGCTTGCCTCGGCGTTCAGGCGTCACGGATTCAGGAAGGATATTTCCGTGGAGCAGGATCATTCGCTTAAAACTCGGCTCCGCGGCGGGAGAGGAAGCATGATGCGCAAAATGAGTGAATTGATCGTTGCCGGATTCAATGGGCAGCATACAGCCGATCAGGTTCTTCTCGATCTTTTCAAAATGGAGCAGATCCATCTGGTCGACCTCGATGACGCGGCAGTGGCGATACGGAAAAAAGACGGCACAATTGCCATAAAACACACCAGTATTCTGGTCATGGCCGATGCCGCTCTTGGCAGCGGCTGCGGATTACTGATCGGCACGGTTTGTCTCAATCCGCTCATGGGCACCCTGGTCGGCGGGGTCGTCGGCGCGGCTGTCGGCGGCATTATCAAGGTCGTGAAAAAAATCGGCATCAAGGACGATTTCATCGGGGGAGTGGCGGACACGTTAAGGCCCGACAGTTCCGCCATCTTCGTCCTGGTGCGCAGGGGGCTCCCCGACAAGGTGGCTGAAGAGTTGGGAAAATACGGCGGCAGACTGCTGCGAACTTCCCTGTCTCCGGAGAATGAGGAGGAACTGAACAAAATTCTTCAGCAAAGTGTAACGCTGAAAAAAGAAGAAAAGGGGTAAACTGTCCGGATTTCCGGTTCCGGACCGCGGGCTTTTACGTGCAAAGTTACGTCGGCCGTCGGCTCCTGGCTCTTGGCGTGAAGCCTCCGGGTCTCCTCCAGGGACTTTTCCGCCGGATTATTCACAAAACCGGTAAACGCGATTCCGATTACTCGCAATCTCCCCGTTGACTTCGTCCATGCCATTTCCTTCCTTGCAGCCGGCCCGCTATTCACGTTAAATAAACCCAAAAAAAGCAGTTAGCCACGGAGACACAGAGATTTTTTCCCGAATAAATGCATCTTGTTACATGTAAGTAAATATAGCTTTTTGAATTTCCCTTTTGGTGTTTGCCGTAACAGGTTTTTTCTTTGTGATTTCCTCTGTGTTTCTGAGTCTCTGTGGCGCAATTGCCGTTAGGATAAACCGTATGAAAATACGTCCCGTGCCTGGTGCGGGATTTCGTGACCACAAATTGCTCAAAGGGATGTAATGACACCGGCTAACGCCGCGATTATCAGGCAATCAGAAAATTGAGCCTTGACCGTCGTATTGTAATCAGACACTATGGGATTCTGTTCAGGTCCCGGCTTTTTTGTTCCTTCCCGTCGATCACCTTTCGCGGGGGGAGGAAAAATCCGTCAAAGAAAGCTTTCCAGCCTGAAGGAGTGGGAAAAGGATGAAGAAGATTATTTTTTTGGCCGTCATTATTACGCTGGCTCCATCCCTGTCTTTTGCCAGACAGGGATTTACCGCGGCGGCCACCCAGGTCAACAGGCAGCCTCTGCTGGCCATTGCCGAAGCCAGATGCCTGGGAGGGGAGCAAAATACACATATTGCCAAGGAAATCGAGGAGGTAGTGAAATTCGACCTCGATCTGGCCGGTTCCGTCAGGATATTAAACCGATTGCCGAAGGAAAACAGGGACGGGATCCGCCCCGGGGAATTCGATTACGTTCCCTGGCGGAACGCCGGAGCGGCCATGCTCCTGAAAACCGGATATGTGATAGTCGGCGACAAAATCATGGTCGAGCTCAGGCTGTATGACGTTCCGGCCGAAAAGCCGCTCTGGTCGCAGGTCATCACGGGAAAACGCAAATTCGTGCGGAAAATGGCCCATGAGTTTGCCGATGAGACGCTGCGGATCGTTGCCGGAGAAAAAGGCCCGTTCGCCGGAAGCATTGTTTTCGTTTCCTCCAGGACCGGCAACAAGGAAGTATATCTCATGGATTACGACGGCTACAACGTAAGGCGGCTTACCAGGAACGGCTCCATAAACCTGAACCCCTCATTTTCGTCCGATGGGCACAAAATTATTTTCACCTCCTATAAGAAGGGAAATCCCGATCTTTACCTCAGGAAGATTTACAACGACGAGGAGATTCGCATATCTTCCAGGACAGGCTTGAACGTCACCGGCGCATGGGCGCCGCGCGGAGACAAAATAGCCCTTGCCATGAGCAAGGACGGAAACTCGGAGATATACCTCATAAACAGGAACGGCAGGGAACTGGCGAGGCTTACCGATAACGATGCGATCGACATATCACCGTCATGGTCTCCGGACGGATCGCGCATTGCCTTTGTTTCCGACCGGGAAGGCAGCCCCCAGGTTTACGTCATGAACTCCGACGGGACGAACGTGCGCAGGCTGACAAAAACCGGCTGCTACAATGCCGGCCCGAGCTGGTCGCCGAAGGGGGACCGGATTCTCTATAGCCGCATGGAAGCCGATAAATTCCAGATTTACGCCATAAACCCCGACGGTACGGGCGACACCCGGCTGACCGACGAAGGCAGGAACGAATATCCCCACTGGTCGCCAGACGGGCGGTTCATCACATTCACTTCAAATCGGGACGGAAAAGAAGCAATCTACGTCATGCGCGCTGACGGCACATCACAAACAAGAGTGTCCAGGGGCAAGGGAGACGATTCCCAGCCGGTCTGGTCTCCTCGACCGTAGAAAACGTGCCTTGAACATTTTAAGAAAACCGTTATTGTTAAAATAAATTTTGCTATTATGTTTTATGGTATATTGAAAAAATATTCCATTTGAACTCCTGTTTGCGAGATTGGTATTGTCCAAAAATAAAAAAACTGCATTTGTCTGCGGCGACTGCGGCGCCGATTTCCCGAAATGGCAGGGGCAATGTACCGCCTGCAAGTCATGGAATACCATCACTCAGGTGAACCTGGGACGGGCCGGCGCTTCCCGGAACGGGCGATATGAAGGTTTTTCCGGAGTTTGCCCTGAGGTCAAGATTCTCGACGAAGTTGAAATATCCGAAGAAACCAGATTTTCCAGCGGCATCCAGGAACTTGACCGGGTTCTCGGCGGCGGATTCGTGCCGGGGTCGGTGATTTTGCTCGGCGGGGACCCCGGTGCTGGCAAGAGCACGATTCTGCTGCAAACCATGTGCATTACCGCCCGGCAGCGCCCGGTTCTGTATGTCTCCGGAGAAGAATCCCTGCCGCAGATCGCCGGAAGGGCAAAACGGCTGGGACTGCCGACGGACAAGATAAAAATGCTTGCCGAGACATCGGTTGAAAAAGTTCGCGAAATTGCTGAAAGAGAAAAACCCGAAGTCATAGTAATCGATTCGATCCAGGTAATGTACGTGGAAGATGCCGATTCCGCTCCCGGCGGGGTGACCCAGGTCAGGGAAAGCGCCGCGTGCCTGACCCGTTATGTCAAGAACAACGGCATCGTTCTGCTGATGATCGGCCATGTGACCAAGGACCAGTCCCTTGCGGGGCCGATGACCCTGAGCCACATTGTCGATACGCAGATTATGCTCTCCAGCACCGATGATTCCCGCTACCGACTCATGCGGACGACCAAAAACAGGTTCGGTCCTGTAAATGAGCTGGGCGTCTTTGTCATGACGGAAAAGGGCCTGAAAGAAGTAAAAAATCCGTCGGCGATTTTTCTGTCCAGTGCCGAGAAGACTTCGCCGGGAAGCCTCATCAGCGTCCTCTGGGAGGGAACGAGACCTTTGCTGGTGGAGATACAATCGCTGGTCGTGGATTCCCAATACGGAAACCCGCGACGGCTGGGGATCGGCATCGACCAGAACAGGATTGCCATGCTCCTGGCGGTCCTGACCAAACACGGAGGCCTGGTTGTCGCGGATCAGGATGTTTTTGTGAATGTGGTCGGCGGGATCAGGGTTAATGAAACAAGCGCGGATCTAGCCGTTGCATTGGCCGTTGTTTCAAGCCTGAGAAGCATTTGCCTGTCGCGGGAATTGATTGTCTTTGGCGAATTGGGTTTGTCGGGAGAGATCCGTCCGGTCCCCAACGGCGAGACAAGGATAAAAGAGGCGGCGAAACACGGATTTAAAAAAGCTATCGTGCCCAGGGCAAACGTCCCGAAAGGTATTGACGGGATTGAAATTATCGGGGTCGGACAATTGAGTGAAGCGCTGGATGCGATTTTATGATATCCGGTTTAATGCAGAGGGGAAAACCGGCTTTCCGGGCAGAGCATAAGGGAATGGGAAGCCGGCCGGCGGGGAACACGCCCGCAAAGCTGTCCGGGAGGCGGAAACGGCGAAATCGCGCTCCAGAAAATCCTTTACTTGCGCGATTATTTCCCTTAAAATTACCCGGAGTTATAATGATATGGAGAAGGCCATGGATAGTGAGAAAAGAGAATATTTCAGGAATGTTCTCCAGGAAGAGCTGAGAACGCTCCTGGAAGACGCGGGCAAGACTGTTTCGGAGATGACGGCGGACAATACCAATTTTCCGGATCCCAATGACCGGGCCACCCAGGAATCGGATCGCAGTTTCGAACTCCGCATCAGGGACCGGGAGCGGAAGCTGATCAACAAGATCAAGGAAGCGCTGGAGAGGATCGAGGAAGACACCTTCGGCATCTGCGAGATGTGCGGGGAGGAGATCAGCGAAGCCCGACTCAAGGCACGGCCGGTAACCACGTTGTGTATTGACTGCAAAATCGAGCAGGAAAAAAAGGAAAAACTCCATTAAATGTCGTCCCGGACCTTAAACGAGTATGCCGGCAAGATCTCCATGTCCGCCTGAAATCAGGAGCTTCCATGGCTGATCCAAGCACATACATGCTGTTAAGCTCGATAGTCCGGATATCCGTTTCTGAAAACCTTCCAATCAAAACTCGCCTGAAATCCATCGCGAAAATCGTCAATGAATCATTCAAGGCCGAATCCACCACCATATATATCCTCGACGGGGAAAGACGGTATCTGACGCAAAAAATATCCGACGAAGGCCCGGGCGAGCTGCGGAACTGCCGCATACCGGTCGGGGAGGGGGTCGCCGGCGTCTGCGCTTCCCACAGGACATTGACTCAAAAGAGCGGCAGGGAACTCCATCCGGACGAGACCCCGAAAGAAACCGACCGGAAAATTATTTGCTTTCCGGTCACGGGGGGTAAAAAACTCAGGGGGGTCCTGTCCCTGGGTTTCCAGGAAAATACACCTCTTTCCAACGAGCAGACAGAGCTGCTGCAGGATATATCCAAGGTTTTGGCAAGCCTCATTAATCTGGATAATATAACCACATGGGCGGAAAAAAGGGTGCAGAGCCTCGTTACCCAGAATGAACTCGGCGATGCGATAAACAGGCACGTCCCCATAGGCATTCTCCCCTCCTATATTCTCAAGACATGCCATAAATATACGAATTCCTGCTGCAGCATCTTGCGGATCAGTGCATATGCCGGATTGCCTTCGGTCACAAAATTGTGCCGGAGGAACTATCGTGAAGGTTTGGGGTCCCTGCTGGAACTGGAGGCCCGGTATTCGGAGAAGGTTTTGTCTTCGGGGGTACCAATTCTTGCCACCGATATAATTGCCGGCGACGTTCACATTCCTCCTTCCTGCGTCTGCGTGCCGCTGCGCTACGAGAACAGGATAACGGGAACTCTCACGTTTTTTGGCAAACAGGTGGACGACGGCGGCCTTGTCAATTTTGACGAAGATGACAGGGAACATTTCGAAGGCATTGCCGCGCCCGTCGCTTCGGCCCTGGGGCTGGCCGTCGGCAACCGGCAGACTGAACTGCTCGCGTTGGAAAACGAAAGGAAATTCCGCGAGCTTTCCCTGTTGTACCGGATCAGCAATGCGATGCATTCAACCATCAAACTCAACGAGCTGATATCGCTCGCTTTGAATGCGCTCGTATCCGGTGACCCGCCCATCTTTGAACGGGCGATGCTGTTTCTCGTCAATGAGAGAGCCGGGGTGATACAGGGCATGCTCGGAGTTACCAACGACAACTCCATTGAATTTATCCGACCCGCGGAAAGCGGAGAGGATATTCTGTCCGCCCGCTGGGAAGCCTCGAAGGAAAGCCTGTCAGATCAGCAGAAAACCGAATTCAGCTGCATGGTCAAAGAAACGCGGCTGCCTCTCGACAAGGGGCTTAATATTTCCTCGAAGGCGGTTCTGGAGAAAAAGCTTATCCATGTACATGATGCATCGAAAGAAAAACGCGTAGATACGAATTTCGTGCACAGGTTCGGAATAACCGAATTTGCGGCGGCCCCGCTCATGGCGAAAGATGAAGTGC
>DASRZQ010000123.1:0-47383 GCA_035686205.1 Geobacteraceae bacterium | reverse complement strand
CTGTTGACAAAATATGCGACTAGACTGTATCCATTTCAAAAGATCGAAACATTCAAGGATGTAAAAGGCGAACTGAAGATTGAAATGGAGAAATGCATACTCTGCGGGGTATGCCAGATGAAATGTCCTTCCCAGTGCATTGCGGTTGACAAAAAGGACAAGTCATGGGAAGTTGACCCGTTCGCCTGTGTTTATTGCGGTATTTGCGTAGAGGCATGTCCTGTGAAATGCCTGTTCCAGGAGCGTTTGTACAGGCCCCCGGTTGACGTGAAGCAGATTGTGCGCCACGTCCAGGAAGCAAAGCCGGAGCAATCCTGAAGACGACGGGAATTAATTATTCAGGCTGTAAGGTGTAGAAAATGCATGAACTATCGGTAACGGAAGGTCTTCTTTCCATTGTTAATGAAGAAGCGAAAAAAAGGGGAGTAAATAAAGTTACCGGAATCAATCTTGTTATTGGAGAACTTGCCAGCATCATTGATGATTCGGTTCAGTTTTATTTTGATATTCTGAGCAAAGGCACCGCGTCGGAAGGAGCGGTGCTTTTTTTTAAAAGAATCCCTGCCGAATACACTTGCACCAAGTGCAATCACGTTTTTGAAAAAAAATCCTATAGCTATCATTGCCCGGAGTGCGGGGGCAAGGCTATAATAGCAAGCAAAGGGCAGGAATTTTATATAGAGAGCATAGAGGTGGACAATGATGAAGATTGACGTCCGGAGAAACATTCTGGAAGCAAACCAGGAATTGTCCCTGGAAAACAAGGAATTCTTCAGAACCAACAGGGTACTGGTGGTCAATATTATGGCCGCTCCCGGCGCAGGCAAGACGAGCACCATAATCAAGACCGTGGATTCACTGCCGGATAAGTTCAGGTGCATGGTGGTGGAAGGAGATATTGCGTCCGAGATCGATACCGAAAAAATGAAGAAAAAAGGCATCCCCGCGGTGCAGATAAATACGGGTCACATGTGCCATCTTGACTCGAATATGATAAGGGGAATCCTTGGCCGGTTCGATTATGCCCGGGATAATGTCCTTTTTGTCGAAAATGTGGGAAATCTGGTCTGTCCCGCCGATTTTTCGCTTGGTGAAGACATTAATATCGTAATTTCCAGCGTTCCCGAAGGCGACGACAAACCTTATAAATATCCATCCATATTTTTAAAGGCCGACGCAGTCATTCTGAACAAAATGGACACTCTTGGCTCGATAGATTTTGACAAGGATTTTTTTTACGACGGGCTGTCAGCCCTGAAACCCGATTTCCCGGTTTTTGAAGTATCGTGTAAAACGGGGGAAGGTTTCGATAAATGGGGGAACTGGCTGATGGAAAAATTCTTTGAGAAATTTCCGGATCGCAGCTAGTCGGGAAATTTTCAGCCGGCTTCCGGTTCGGAATTTCCTTGACACCCTATAAATGCTGTCATATTATTAAAATTCACTTTGCGGGCCTATAGCTCAGTTGGCTAGAGCTACCGGCTCATAACCGGTAGGTCCCAGGTTCGAGTCCTGGTGGGCCCACCAAACAGTAACAGGATGCTGAGAGGATGCCGATAACGCGTCTGATCGTACTTCGCAATTCCCATAAAGTGGGGAAAAGAGTGCAAACAAAAAAAGTTTGCACTCTTTTCTTTTGGCTGGAAGCATGAACCCCAAAGTATCAGATGTTGTTGGAATTATTAATAAATTAGCGCCTTTCTCTTTTGCCGAGGATTGGGATAATTCGGGGCTGCAGGTTGGCGATCCCGACTCCCCTGTCGGCAGGCTCATGATATCGCTGGATGCCTGCCGGGAATCCGTGGAATCGGCGATTGACAAACAATGCCAACTGTTATTGACACACCATCCCTTTCTTTTCAAGCCTACAAAAAGAATTAATCTCTCTCACTATTCAGGTCATTTGATCAAGCTGGCAATAAAAAACGATCTCTCCATCGTTTCCATGCATACAAACTACGATATTGCCGAAGCAGGGATTAATGATTTACTTGCTCAATATATCGGACTGAAATCAAGCGAGCCTCTGACTACAACGGGTTGGGACGAACTTGTAAAGCTGGTCGTTTTTGTTCCGGCAGGCCATGAGGAAAAAGTACTTGAAGCCCTTTTCCAGTTCAGCGGCTTCATTGGAAATTATAGCGACTGCTCTTTTCAGGCATCCGGAACGGGCACCTTCAAGCCTCTCGCGGGGGCAAATCCTTTCATCGGCAAAATAAATACCCGCGAGTATGCCAGGGAAACAAGAGTAGAGGTATTGGTCCGCAAAGAGGATATGTCTGAAGCTGTTGCGGCGTTGATAAAGGCTCATCCGTACGAGGAACCAGCATTTGATCTGCATCCGCTTTTGAACAGGGGTAAGTCGAGAGGTTTGGGAAGAATAGGGGAACTTGAAAAATCAGTGTCCCTTGATGTATTTGCGCGTCAGATTAAGGAAGTTTTTTCACTTGAAGGTTTAAGAATTGTCGGCGCTGGTAATCGCGAAATAAAGCGGGTTGCCGTCTGCGGCGGAAGCGGAGCCTCTCTGCTCCGGGATGCCGACAGACAAGGAGCTGACGTACTGGTAACCGGGGACGTAAAGTACCATGATGCAAGGGATGCCCAGGCGCTTGGACTGGCGCTTGTCGATATTGGGCATTTCCATTCGGAAGTCCTGATGATCAGGGAGCTGGCTCCGCGGCTCGCTCAGGAACTGGCAAAAAAACGTTATGATGTGGAAATCTTTTCATGTGATCTGGAGAGAGATCCCTTCGCATATTTATAATGCCGCGGAATTTTTGGTAATATAAAGTTCAGGGAGAAAGGAGTCGGGTTTTGGGTAATAATTTGAAATTTCTTGAAGAGTTGCAGGCAATTGATTTGAAGCTGGATGCGTTTCAGAGTGAAAAACTGGGATTTCAAAAGGAATTGCTTGCCTTGGATGAAAAACTGGGCGCGGCAAGAGACGAACTCTCGGTAAAACAGGAAGAACTGAAAGTTATTGATCAGGAGAAAACCGAGCTGGAAAATAATCTGGCGTCGGAGTCCGAAAGCATAAACAAGTCGGAGACGCGACTGAAAGAGATTAAAACACAAAAAGAATATCAGGCGGTATCCAAGGAGATCTCTGCCGCCAAGAAAATCAAGGCTGAACTGGAAGAACAACTGCTGCAGAAAATTGCCCGGATCGACGAGTTAATAACGGAAGTCAATACAATGGAAAGTAATCTGGCATCTTTAGGGGAGAATATTGATTCTCAAAAAACTGAAATCCATGGGAAGATGAAAGAACTTGAAAATAGTTCAAGTACGGATATCGCCGAAAGGGAGACACTGATAAAGAGCATCCAGCCTGCGCTGTTGACCCGCTACACCAGATTGCGCGAACGCAGGCAGGGCCTGGCCGTAGTTGAGGCCAGAAACGGCTCTTGCCTGGGCTGCAACATGAACCTTCCGCCGCAGGTTTATAACAATCTCTTCAACGCGGAAAATCTCATTTCCTGCCCGCATTGCCAGA
Source organism: Geobacteraceae bacterium (assembly GCA_035686205.1). Classification (GTDB taxonomy): domain Bacteria; phylum Desulfobacterota; class Desulfuromonadia; order Geobacterales; family Geobacteraceae; genus CAIWTU01. The sequence goes on along the minus strand of DASRZQ010000123.1, from coordinate 43,887 downwards.
GACTTTTATATCTGCGTCAACAGGATGACGTAATAGGCTGACAGGGATTGGTCGAAGCAGACAAGATGGTCGCTGCCCGTTGATCGGGGGGAGGAAAGTCCGGGCTCCACAGGGCATGGTGCTGGATAACGTCCAGCGGGGGAGACTCCAGGGAAAGTGCCACAGAGAGAAGACCGCCCGCCGAAGCTTTAGCGAAGGCGGGTAAGGGTGAAAGGGTGAGGTAAGAGCTCACCAGGTCCGGCGGTGACGCCGGATGCTTGGTAAACCCCACCAGGAGCAAGGTCAAATAGGGAAGCTTCAAGGATTGCCCGTCCGTGCTTCCGGGTTGACCGCTTGAGGCGGCAGGCAACTGCCGTCCTAGAGGAATGGCCGTCACCCGCCATATCCGGGTAACCGGAGGCGGGGACAGAACCCGGCTTATTGTCTGCTTCGGCCAATATAGCATTTACACATAAATTTTTTGATGCACGCAATGAAAACAATCTGTGAAGCCGAAGCATGGAACGCCGCAGTAAATGCCGTCAGGAAAGAAGTTAACTCGTTAACAGGCCCTTTTCTGGAAAAAGTCGGAATTCTTCTGTCGGACATGAAAGGGCTGAAAAAATTTCTTTATGAGCTAACCAAGTCGGTTGAAGGGGAGGCTGTTTGCGCAATTTGTCAAGGCCGCTGCTGTGAAACCGGCAAATATCATTTTACCGTAATCGATCTTCTTGTTTATATTTTCGATGGTAAAGAGCTGTTTACTCCCGACTTCTCGAGCAAGCGCTGTCCCTATCTCGGCTGTACCGGGTGCTTCATGGCGCCCGAATATCGCCCCTTCAACTGTATCACTTTTAACTGCGAGCAACTGGAGTCGCTGCTCAGGCATTCAGATATTCAGGAATTCTACGGAGTTGAAAGAAAGCTTCGCATCAAGTACAATGCACTTGAAGATATGTTTGGCAACAAGTTTGTTTACGGTTTGCTGGCGAATTATGAGAGGGATTACTTAAACGCCGGAACGATTCTTTTTGGCGGGGGATTTGATCCGAAATCTCACGGAGGATGTAATGTCAACCACTTGCAATGACCTGGTTCTGGTTCACATTAACGGCAAGCCCGCATTTTTCGCCAGGATCGAGGACATTTCCGCCGATGTTAAGCCGGGGTGGTGGCAGGTTAAACTGCTTGTCCTGACACATCCGTGCCAGATTTTTACGTGGATTCTTGAAGAAAGCCAGATAAACGGTGCCCAGTTTACCATGGGCGGAACTCCTGTAATTATCGAAAAGGTAATATCGCCGCTGGGTCGTGAGGAAGAAGTCCTGAATCAGCAACAGGAGAAAAAATCGGAGGGAAATAGTAAAGAATGTGGAAAGGTCGTCGCGTTTCCAGGCAAAAAAAAGGATATTGAATAGCTGTTTTAACAATAACCGTTCAAATTGATTATACTATTCCTGATTATTCACTGGAACGAAATGGCAGGAAAAGTTTTGCTTAAGAAGTTATCAGGTGTAACGTAATTCTCCCTGTATTCAATGACAATGCAGTTCCCGCTTAAACAATAGATTGACACATGTATGCCTTTCCCCGAAGTTGGTCTATCTTATCCTCAACTCATCGACATTCGAATGCTTCCGGAAAATTTCTGAATTCTCCTGACGTGCCTGCGACAAAACCTGCCGAAATGATTAGATAAATTTATTACTTCCCTGACTGGACCATTCACCCATTAGAAAACGTGGCTTAAACCCTTAATAATTCGGCGAAAAATTATTATTTTTTGGTTGAATTTTGCCTTGACAATACCCCTGCTGCCTTGTATAGTTTGACCACAAAGTGGTATAAAGTGGTATAAAGTGGCAGAGGTGTAGCCAGGGAAGCCATGTTCAGGGGTATTTTTCAGAATACAATCGACAGCAAAGGGCGGACAAGCATGCCTGCCAGGTTCCGGGATATCTTTACGGAGAGTTTCGGGGATGAAAAGTTTATCGTCACCAACTCGATACCGGTCAATCTGGGAAACGACGTCTTTTGCCGCGGGTTGACGGTTTATCCGTTCAAGGAGTGGCTGGCCATTGAAGAGCGGGTTGACAAGGGGGAGGGGTTGACCCCAACCGAACTCAACAGCATAAAGCGGCTGATAATTGCTCCGGCGACCGAATGTGTGGCGGACAGGCAGGGACGGGTCCTGTTGCCGCCGAATCTCAGGTCGTATGCCGCCCTTGAGCGGGATATCGTTTTTGTCGGGATGCGCAAAAAGATTGAAATATGGGATCTTGAGGCATGGAACAAGGTCTTCGGACAGGCCGAAAAAGATATCCCGAGCGGCACTCTCGCTTCAGCCGAGCTGGGCCTCTGACAGTGGATTTCCGTCATTACTCGGTAATGCCCGACGAAGTCGTGCGGTTTCTCTCCCCGAAAGCGGGTGGCGTATATGTGGACGGAACGATTGGCGGCGGCGGTCATTCACGGCTCATTCTCGAAGCTTCTTCACCCGACGGCGTTGTGTATGGTTTTGACCGCGATGAAGAAGCACTCAGAGCCGTTGCTGAAAGACTCGGCGGTTATGCCGGCAGGTTAAGGCTTCTGCGCAAGAATTTCGCTGAACTTGAAGAGTCTCTGGCTGAATTTGAAATCGACCGGATAGACGGTTTCTTGCTGGACCTGGGTGTATCCTCACATCAACTGGACAGGGGGGCTAGAGGATTCAGTTTTCAGCAGGATGCCCCGCTGGATATGAGAATGGATTTCTCGACCGGCGTGACCGCGGAATACCTTGTTAACAATCTGCCAGAGAAAGAACTGGCGGGAATAATCAGGGATTTTGGCGAGGAGCGCTGGGCGGTGCGAATCGCGAAACGGATTGTCGAGGCGCGAAGGCTGTTTCCCCTGAAAACAACGCTGCAACTTGTCGATATTATAAAAGGATCAATCCCGCGGGCAAAATGGGAAGACAGGCTGCACCCGGCCACAAGGACTTTCCAGGCACTCCGCATTGCCGTCAATGATGAGCTTGAAAGCCTTGAAAAGGGGCTCGTATCCGGAATCAATATGTTGGCCAGGGGGGGTAGAATCGTCGTCATTTCATTTCACTCTCTTGAGGACAGGATCGTTAAAAACACGTTTCGCGAATTCGCTAAAGGGTGTATTTGCCCGAAGAGTGCTCCCTTGTGTGTATGCGGCAAAGTTCCTCAGCTGAAAATAATCACCCCCAGGCCGGTCCTGCCGCGCAATGAAGAAATTATGGCGAACCCAAGGTCCCGCAGCGCAAAGCTCAGGGTTGCCGAAAAACTTTAGCTTGAGAGGAGACCCGATGACGACTGCCAGAGCCATGCACAGCAAGATAGCAACACCGAGAAAACACGAGTTGGCAGTTTCCCAGCGATGGGACCTTTTCCCGTACCTGATAATTGTAACCGTGCTGCTTATGCTGGTGTCGCTATTCCATGTGTGGTCGCGGGTAAAGGTAGTTGATCTTAATCTTCAGCTTACGGAGGCGAACAGAATCCTGAGGGAGAATCTGCAGGAAAAAAACAGGCTCCGCCTGGAGGCGGCGTCTTTAAGGAACCCGGCCCGCATCGAGATGCTTGCTAAAGAGGAACTCGGAATGGCTCTGCCGTCAGACCAGCAGGTTATTGCAGTCAAATGAGGGACAAAAGGGAAAAATGGACCAGGGTCCGTATTCGACTTATAGGGTCCTTTTTTGCCGTTTTTTTTGCCATAGTGGCAGCCAGGGCGTTTTACCTGCAAATAATCAAGAAAGATGAATGGGTTAAGCTTGCCGAAAAGCAACACCGGAAGATTGTGCCTCTAACCCCCGCGCGGGGAACCATATACGACAGTACCGGCGCATCGCTGGCCGTTTCCGTCGAGATGGATTCCTGTTTTGCGGATCCGGAGGAAATTGACAATATAAGAGATACTGCTGCAAGGCTGTCGCCGGTATTGGGGGTACCCAGAGAACAGCTGGAAAAGAAGCTGGCCGGCAGCAGGAATTTTGTCTGGCTGCAGCGGCAGATTACCCCGGACCTTGTTCGCAGAATTAAAGATCTGGGAATAGAAGGTGTCGATTTCGTCAAGGAAACGAGACGGTTCTATCCGAACTCGGAGATCGCCGCTCACGTAATAGGGTTTACCGGGCTTGATCCGCAAGGACTCGAAGGAATCGAACTCAAATACAACTCCACGATCCTCGGCAATACCGGTTATATGGTAACGGAACGTGACGCTCTGGGACGGGACATCGCCCTGAAGGGACTGGTTGTCAAAAAGTCTTCAAAAGGGGCGAACATAGTTCTTACCCTGGACAAGAATATCCAGTACATCGCTGAAAAAGAGCTTGCCAAGGCGGTTGTCGGGTGCAGGGCCAATGACGGAATCGCTGTGGTAATGGAACCGCAGACCGGCAGGGTTCTGGCGATGGCGAATTACCCGACTTTCAACCCGAATTCCTTTCGCCGATACCCTTCCCAGAGTCTGAGAAACAGGGCTGTAGCCGACAGTTTCGAACCCGGTTCCACTATGAAAGTGTTCCTGATCGCGTCGGCCCTCGAAGAAAAGGTGGTTGGTCCCAACGACAGCTTCAACTGTGAGAATGGAAGTTATTCAATTGGCGGCAGGACAATTCATGACACCCACAAGTACGGAACCCTTAAAGTTTCGGAAATTCTCAAGTATTCAAGCAACATCGGGGCTGCGAAAATCGGTGCCCGGCTCGGGCAGGAGCGGCTTTACAGTTATCTGAAGAGCTTCGGATTCGGAAGCAGGACGGGAATCGAACTCCCCGGTGAAATTTCGGGCTTGCTGAAAGAAAGGAGCCATTGGTACGGGATCGACCTTGCCACCATATCATTCGGACAGGGTATTTCCGTATCGGCGCTTCAGCTTGCGGCCGCCGTTTCAGCGGTCGCCAATGGCGGGACTCTGATGAAGCCGTATCTTGTTGACCGGATTATTGATAATGACGGCGTTATATTGCAGCAGTCTTCACCCCAGGTCCGGCAAAGGGTGATATCACCGCAAACAGCCCGGACTCTGACCAGAATGATGGAAGGGGTAACCGATGAGGGCGGAACGGGCGTGAAGGCTTCGGTGGAAGGTTACGAAGTGGCGGGGAAGACCGGCACGGCCCAGAAAGTCGACCCCCTGACGAGATCCTACTCTGCGAGCAAAAGAATCGGTTCTTTCATCGGTTTCGTTCCGGCTGACCACCCGAGGCTTACAATACTGGTTGTTATTGATGAACCCAAAACCAGTTCCTACGGCGGAGTTGTAGCTGCCCCGGCTTTCAGCGAGATTGCATTGCAATCCCTCTGCTATCTGAAAGTAGCCCCATCAAAAGCAGTTACGGCAAAAGCGAAGAAACCGGTCGAAGAAAATGCTCACCAGGCGGAACAGGCGCCGGTATTCGCCGACGAAGCAGTCATCGAGGAGGGTAGCGGCGGCACGACGATGCCCAATTTCCAGGGCATGAGCATGCGCCAGGTGTTGAGAATAATGGGCAAAAGCGACCTGAACGTGAAACTGATCGGCAGCGGACGGGCCGTTGAGCAGAACCCGCGTCCGGGGCAGAGAATCTTGCCCTCAGACCAAGTGTGGGTCAAGTTTTCGCCTTCCGCCTGATTTTTCGCCGAGTGGTAAATTGTTGGAGGAATTGCCTCCTTTTTCTTCAGTGAGGGGATGAATGCAGTTTTCGGAGTTGATTAAATCAATACCCGGCCCGTTACGCATCAGTTGCGATACCGGGACGGAAGTCACCGGGCTCTATTATGATTCGCGGATGGTGAAGCCCGGCGGGCTTTTCTTTGCACTGAAAGGTGTGGCTTCTGACGGCCATCTTTTTATTGACGCCGCCTTAAAGTCCGGTGCAGCCGCTATTGTTCTCGAAGATTTGTCCTTCGCGCCTTCGAGCGTTCCGTACGTGCAGGTTGACGATGCAAGGCTGGCCATGTCGATGATGGCGGCGGAGTTTTATAATAACCCGACGAACGACATTCCGCTGATCGGCATAACCGGTACGAACGGCAAAACCACCACCACCTACATTATTGAAGCTATTTTAAGGGCGGCGGGAATCCCCGCGGCGGTACTGGGAACTATTCACTACCGCTTCGGTGATGCCATTTTTCCCGCGCCCCATACCACTCCCGAATCCGTGGAACTGCAGAAGACCCTGAGGGAACTTGTGGACCTCGGCGCCAGGGGCATAGTGATGGAAGTGTCCTCCCACGCCCTGGACCAGCGCAGGGTGGATGGCTGCCGGTTCGATATCGGAATTTTTACCAATCTGACCAGGGACCATCTCGATTATCACAAGGACATGGATTCATACCTTGCGAGCAAGAAGCGCTTTTTCACGGAATTGCTCGCATCCGACCAGAAAAAACCGAGACGCTGCGCAGTGGTGAATATCGATGATCCTGCCGGGCGTCTGATTGCCGAATCCTCGGCATGCCCGGTGATTACCTATGGACTCTCGGGCGACGTTCATGTCAGCGCTCGGGATGTGAATTTTTCCACATCAGGCATTTCAGGCGTCCTCACGATTCCCGGCCGGGAATCAAAATTCGACTCGGGGCTCCTCGGGCGTTTCAACCTTTACAACATTCTTGCCGCCGCGGCGGCGGCGGTGGCGTTGGAGTTGTCGCCGGAGGCCATTCTCGCCGGGATCGAAGGCCATGATAAGGTCGCCGGCAGGCTGGAGCGTGTTGATGACGCCCTTGGCGTTACCGTGCTGGTCGACTACGCCCACACCGGGGATGCCCTGGAAAACGTGCTCAGGACTCTTCGCGAAATAGCCCGCGACAGAATTATCACGGTATTCGGTTGCGGGGGAGACCGGGACCGGGGCAAGCGGCCGATTATGGGCGAAATTGCCGGACGTTACAGCGACATATCCATAATCACATCCGACAACCCGCGCAGCGAGGACCCTGCCGCTATCATTGCCGAAATAAGGGAGGGAATTCTCCAGCTGGGGTTAAAAGAGTGTGCTGCTGCGGAACTTGGCAATGGCTTTAGCGGTAAAGGCTTTACGGCGGTTGAGTCAAGAAGAGAGGCGATACGGCTGGCGATACGGCTGGCGAAAGCCGGGGACATAGTCCTGCTTGCGGGAAAGGGGCACGAAGACTATCAGATTATCGGCGGCAAAAAGCATCATTTCGACGACCGGGAAGAGGCGGTTGCCGCCTTGAAGGAAAAACATCCATAATAATAAGAAAAAAAAGGCGCTCCATTGATTTTTACTTTTGAAGAAATAGTCCGGGCAACGGGCGGAGAGATATCCGGCAAGGGCGACGGTTCGGTGGCAGGCGTATCCACCGATTCGCGGACGGTATCCCCACGGGATCTCTTTATTGCGCTGAAGGGCGAGCGTTTTGACGGCCACGACTTCATTCCGGCCGTTGCCGGAAAGGGCGTGCGGGCTTTTGTCGTCGAAAAATCCTGGCTCTCCACCCATGAGGTTCCTTGCGGCTCTTTCTTAACTGGCGTTTCCGACACACTGCGCGCACTCGGCGACCTTGCGACTTTTCACCGCGACAGGTTTTCGCTGCCGGTCGTAGGCATTACCGGAAGCAACGGCAAGACAACGACGAAGGAGATGCTCGCCGATATTCTGGCCGCCGTCGGCAGGGGGCTGAAAACCAGCGGCAACCTGAACAACCTGATCGGTTTGCCGCGGATGCTGCTGCAACTGGACGGCGGCCATAACTGGGCCGTCCTGGAGATGGGGATGAGCGAACTCGGCGAGATAGACCGGCTGGCGGAGATAGCGAAGCCGGATATCGGCGTCATAACGAATGCCTTGCCGGCCCACCTGGAGACCCTCGGCTCCGTCGAAACTGTAGCCAGGGCCAAGGGTGAACTCTTTCTGAGACTTTCGGAGGGTGGCTGCGCGGTGTTCAATGCCGACGACCCGCTGATTTCCGGATGCCCGTCTCCTGAAGGAGTCAAGCGGCTATCCTTCGGCATCAGGTCCGGAGATATCCGGGCGGAGAAGATAGAAAACCTCGGGAAAGAGGGGCAGACATTTACCCTTTGCCTGCCGTCAGGAGCGGTGCCGGTGTATCTGAAGGCATTCGGACTCCACAATATCTACAATGCCTTGGCTGCTGCCGCTGCCGCTTTCGCGCTCGATGTGAACTCCGGGTCAATCCTGGCCGGCCTGGAGTCATTTACTCCCTACGACAAGCGCTTTTCAGTCGAAGAATGCGACGGCATAACCCTTATCGACGACAGCTACAACGCCAATCCCGGCTCGATGAAAGCCGCCCTCGAAACCTTGCGGGGGCTCAAGGGAGACCGTCGCGGAATCGCGGTGCTCGGCGACATGCTCGAATTGGGTGAATCTTCCGTTTCCGCCCACGAGGAAATCGGGATGCTTGCCGCCTCCTGTGTCGAAAAAATCTACGTTATCGGCGAAATGGCCGAGCCTGTGGCGAAGGGGGCACTGAACGCCGGACTGCCGCCCGCCTCGGTCAGCATTGCGTCCGACCACGAGGAATTACTTGCTCAACTGCTTGCCGATCTGGACAATGGTGATCATGTTCTGGTTAAAGGATCACGTGGCATGAAAATGGAAACCGTGGCCGAAGGAATAAGAAATTTGCCTGACAACCGGGGAAAGAAGGGGGCTCTTGCCTGATGCTTTACCATCTTCTGTATCCACTTGCGACCAGCTTTCATTTTCTTAACGTATTCAAGTACCTGACTTTCAGGACCATTTATGCCGTCATAACGGCCCTTGTCGTGTCTTTCCTTCTAGGGCCGTGGGTAATACGCAAGCTTCAGGCTATCCAGGTCACCCAGGTGATCAGGACCGACGGGCCCGAATCGCATCTGAAGAAGCAGGGAACCCCGACCATGGGCGGGGTCCTGATCCTGCTGGCGACGATAATTCCGACGCTCCTGTGGGCGGACCTTTCCAACAGGTACATTTGGCTTGTCCTGTTCATTCTCATCGGATACGGCCTGCTCGGTTTTATCGACGATTACAAAAAGGTAGTGGAGAAAAACCCGAAAGGGGTAACTCCACGACAGAAACTCGTCTGGCAGTCGCTTCTCGGTCTGGCAGTCGGCATCGTGCTCTTTTATACTCCGGGGTTTTCCACGGAGGTGACAGTCCCGTTTTTCAAGAACATTCGTCCGGATCTTGGTGTTTTTTATATTTTGTTCACAATGCTGGTCATAGTCTGTGCCAGCAATGCGGTCAATCTGACCGACGGACTCGACGGACTGGCCATAGGCCCGGTATCCATCAACGCCGGCACTTACATGCTCTTTACTTATATCGCCGGCAACGTGAAACTTGCAAGCTACCTGCAGATTCCGTATGTCAGCGGAGCGGGGGAGCTGTCGATCCTTTGCGGGGCGATGGCCGGAGCGGGTCTGGGGTTCCTCTGGTATAACGCCTATCCGGCGGAAGTGTTCATGGGGGATGTGGGATCGCTTCCCCTGGGCGGCGGACTCGGCGCGTTGGCGGTTATAACCAAGCAGGAGATACTACTGGTCATCGTGGGCGGGATTTTTGTCATAGAGGCCCTTTCGGTCATTTTTCAGGTCGGCTCTTACAAGTACCGCGGAAAGAGAATATTCCGCATGGCGCCGATACATCACCACTTTGAGCTGAAAGGCGTCGCCGAACCGAAAATTATCGTCCGCTTCTGGATAATAACCATCATACTGGCGCTGGTTGCGATATCCACGCTGAAGATAAGGTAAAGAGGCGCAAGGTCAAAGGCCAAGGGCAAAAGGTGAAAGGCGAATAATGGAGTTGAAGGATAAGAAAATTCTGGTGGTTGGCCTGGCCCGCACAGGAGAGTCGGTTGCCCGTTTCCTTGCGGAGCGCGGCGCGGTCGTCACCGTAACCGATATGAAGGAAGAACCGGCCCTCGCTCCGTTCGTGGGAAAACTGTCCGACCTGAAAATTCGCTTCGAACTGGGCCGGCACGACGACCAGACCTTTCTCTCCTCCGACCTGATAGTCGTCAGCCCGGGCGTTCCCATGGATATTGCTCCCCTTTCATTGGCCAGGAGGAACGGGCGGCTGATAATCAGCGAAATAGAGCTTGCCGGCGGTTTTATAGACGCCCCGATAATCGCAATCACCGGGACCAACGGCAAGACGACCACGACCACGCTGGCTGGGGAAATCTTCAAGGGTGGCGGTCATAAGGCTTTTGTAGGTGGAAATATAGGAAAGCCGCTCATCGACCTGGTCACGTCCGGTGAAAGCGTTGATTACGTCGTTGCCGAAATCAGCTCGTTCCAGCTGGAGGGCATACAGGAATTTCACCCTCGCGTCGCTGTCCTGCTGAATGTTACCGAGGACCATCTGGACCGATATGCGACTTACCAGGAATACATCGACGCCAAGGCAAGAATTTTCGAAAACCAGACAAGCGAGGATTTTGCCGTTCTCAATATGGATGATCCCATTGTCGCTTCCTATGCCGACAAAGTTAAGGCCAGGGTTTTCCGGATGAGCCAGCAGAAGGTCCTGGAGCAGGGGATATATTACCGGGACGGTTTCATAACTTTTGCCTGGGAAGGCATAAAAGAGAGTTTTCCCACAGCTTCCTTCAAGCTGCGGGGCGTTCACAATATCGAAAACATCATGGCGGCGCTGGCTTCCACCCTGCTGATGGGGTGCGATCCCCGCTCCGCGCTGGCGGTCGTGGAAGGGTTCTCCGGGCTTCATCACAGGATGGAACTGGTAAAGATTGTCGATGATGTCGCCTATTACAACGACAGCAAAGGCACCAATGTGGGAAGCGTGGTGAAGTCGCTGGAAAGCTTTGCCGGGAACGTTACCCTCATTGCAGGCGGCAGGGACAAGGGTGGGGATTATTCCCCGCTGGCGTCGCTGGTCAAGGAGAGGGTGAAACACCTTGTTCTCCTGGGCGAGGCCAGGCAAAGGATCTTTGACTCGCTGGGGAACCTTACCGACACGCATCTGGTTGAAAGCCTGGAAGAGGCGGTGTTTGCGGCGTGGCGTCTGACCGCTCCCGGCGGTGTCGTCCTTTTTTCCCCCGCCTGTTCCAGTTTCGACATGTTCAGGAATTATGAAGAAAGGGGAGACCGTTTCGCGGCCATAGTCAGGGGTCTCCCGGTGGCCGGTTCATGAGCAGAGCGGAAGGATACGACCTGATAATCGTGCTGATGGTTGTTGCGCTGACCTGTTTCGGCGTGGTCATGGTCTATTCCGCATCATCCGTGATGGCGGCGAAGAAGTTTCACGACGGCTTCTATTTTCTCAAGCGTCAGGGCATTTACGCGATTCTCGGGTTCGCGGCGATGACCGGCGCCATGAGGGTAGACTACCATGTGTGGCGCAAGGCGTCGGTGCCGATCCTGCTGGCCTGCCTCGGCCTGCTCGTACTGGTGCTGATACCGGGCATCGGCGGCAGCGCCGGAGGCTCGTCCCGCTGGCTGCGTCTGCCGGGGTTTTCCTTCCAGCCGTCGGAATTGGCCAAGATAGCTTTCATCATGTATATGGCCTATTCCCTGGACAAGAAGCAGGACAAGGTCCGGTTCTTTTCCTCCGGGTTCCTGCCGTATATGGTGGTGCTGTCGATCATGCTGGCCCTTCTCCTCAAGCAGCCCGATCTCGGGTCATCGCTGACACTGGGCGTAGTGGCGATGATCATGCTTTTCGCGGCGGGGACCAGATTGACCTATATTGTTTCCATGATAATGCTGGCGCTTCCCTTCCTCTATTATGCCGTTATGCACGTCGACTACAGGCGGCGGCGCATCATGGCTTTCCTGAACCCGTGGGAAGATCCGAGCAACACCGGATTCCAGATTATCCAGTCGTGGATTGCCGTGGGCACCGGCGGTATTTTCGGACAGGGCCTCGGAGAAGGGAAGCAGAAGCTCTTTTATCTGCCCGAAGCCCATACTGACTTCATATTCTCGGTTGTCGGCGAAGAGCTTGGATTCATCGGCGTCATGGTGATCGCGTCCATGTTCTTCCTGCTTATTCATCGCGGCATACGGGTCGCGCTTTTCGCCGAAGACAATTTCGGCAGGTCGCTGGCGTTCGGCATAACCAGTCTTCTCGGCATTGAGGCCTTCGTCAATATCGCGGTCGTTACCGGGATTTTCCCGACCAAGGGACTGGCGCTTCCGTTTGTGAGCTACGGCGGCAGTTCTCTGATCATAACGCTCTTTGCCGCGGGAATATTGCTGAACATCTCGTCGCGGGTGAGGGTTGACCAGTGAGGCTTGTCGTGGCAGGCGGCGGGACGGGAGGGCATCTCTTCCCCGGGATTGCGGTGGCGGAAGAGTTCCTTGCCAGAAAAGAAGGCAATGAGGTGCTTTTCGTAGGAACATCGAACGGAATCGAGGCGCGTGTTCTGCCGCGGCTCGGATATCCGCTGGAGCTGATCGCCGTGACCGGGATGAGACGGAAAAAAGGCATCGAACAGATAAGAGGTTTGGCGTTGCTGGTGAAGAGCTATTTCCAGTCGAAAAAGATACTTGAATCGTTCGGCCCAGATTTTGTCCTGGGAGTCGGAGGATATGCCTCCGGTCCGGTGGTGCTGGCCGCCGGCAAATTCCGGTGCAGGCGCTTCATCCATGAACAGAACGCATTGCCGGGATTTACCAATAAAATACTTGCCCGGTTTGCCGAAAAGATATTCATATCAGTCGAGGAGTCCGGGCGATATTTCCCGGCGGGGAAAACTTTTCTTGCCGGCAATCCTCTGAGAAGGGAAATTCTGCAGAATATCAGGATATCGGGCGGTGATCGGGCTGCAGAGGATGAATTCAGGCTTCTGGTTTTCGGCGGCAGCGCCGGTGCGCACAGTATCAACATGGCCCTGGCCGACGCCTTGCCGCTTTTGGGGGAAGAGAAAAGCAGGCTGACGATAAAGCATCAGACCGGCGAAAATGATCTTGACGCAGTTAAGGCGGCCTATGGCAAAGAGGGTTTCAATGCGGAAGTTCTCCCTTTCATCCATGATATGGCTGACGCATATCGCTGGGCCGATCTGGTGATATGCCGGGCGGGCGCCACAACCATAGCCGAGGTAACGGCTTGCGGGAAGGCTTGTATATTCATTCCGTTCCCGTACGCGACGGACGATCATCAGCGCAGGAACGCGGAAGCCCTGGTGGCGAAAGGCGCGGGCTTCATGCTGCTGAACAGGGATTTGTCGGGGGAAAGACTGGCGAATATGATCCGTGAGCTGATGAGGGACGGGGAGAGGCTGAAGATCGCCGGAATGTGCGCCAGGCAGCTGGCCAGACCGGATGCGGCGAGGATTATTGTTGATGCAATGCTGGCAAAATAAGGCAGGCTGAGGATTCAACCTCCTCCCGGCCCCCTCCTGAATCAGGAGGGGGAGCCCGCAAGGGCGGGGGGGTGGTAATAAACTTGGCAAATAAAATAAATAGAAGGAACCATGTACGGAAAAATAGAAAAAATACATTTTGTAGGCATCGGCGGAATTGGTATGAGCGGCATTGCCGAAGTGCTGCTGAACCTTGGATATAAAGTCTCCGGCTCGGATCTGCGCAAAACGGAGATCACCGAGCGTCTTGCGTCTCTTGGCGGGGAAATCTTCCTGGGCCATTCGGGCGAAAATGTCGTTGACGCGGATGTTGTCGTAATTTCGAGCGCCGTGAAGGATGATAACCCGGAGGTGGTGGAGGCGAAAGAACGGTTGATTCCAGTGATCCCGAGGGCCGAGATGCTGGCCGAGCTGATGAGGATGAAATACGGCATAGCCATTGCCGGGACCCACGGCAAAACGACCACCACGTCGATGATTTCCACCATCCTGGGGCATGCGGGCATAGATCCTACCATCGTCATCGGCGGCAAGCTCAATTCCATCGGCACCAACGCCAGGCTCGGGCAGGGGAAATTCCTGGTCGCCGAGGCAGACGAATCGGACGGCTCGTTTCTCAAGCTCTCGCCGACCATTGCCGTGGTGACCAATATCGACGCGGACCACCTGGACTTTTACAGCGGCATCGACCAGATCAAGGACACCTTCGTGGAATTCATCAACAAGATCCCGTTCTACGGCCTTGCCGTGCTGTGCCTAGAAAGCGGCAATGTCGCGGATATCCTGCCGAAAGTTAAAAAGCGCTTCGTCACCTACGGACTGAGCGCCCAGAACGATTTCAGGGCAAGCGACATCAGGATGGCGGGCAATACCATTACATTCGTTGCCCATTACAGGGGCGACAGGCTGGGCGAGATTTCCATCGGCATGCCGGGCGCCCACAACGTCCTTAACGCCCTTGCCACAATCGCCGTTGCGATGGAGCTGGATGTCCCGTTTGCCAGGATACAGGAAGGCTTCAAGGCTTTCGGCGGGGTGGGGCGGCGTTTCCAGATCAAAGGTAATGTTGCTGACATCATGGTGGTTGACGATTACGGCCATCACCCGGCCGAGATCAGGGCCACCCTGGCTGCGGCCAAGGGGGGATGGGACCGCAGGCTGGTGGTTGTCTTCCAGCCGCACCGGTACTCGCGGACCAAGGAGCTTTTCGACGAGTTCGTCAAGTCATTCTACGACGCTGATGTCCTGGTGCTTACGGATATTTACCCGGCGGGAGAGCAGGCAATTGAAGGAGTCACGGCCGAAGCCCTGTTCAGAACCATAAAAAAGTATGGCCAGAAGGATGTGGCGTATATTTCCGATAAAGAAGCCGTAGTTGACCATCTGTTGGGAATCATCAAACCGGGCGATATAGTACTGACACTTGGAGCGGGGAATATCTGGCAGACGGGGGAAGCGCTGCTGAAAAAGCTTGGGGAGAGCCGTTGAAAGATGAAATACGGAACCGGATCACGTCAATGCTGCGCGGCGAGGCGCTCTTCGATGAGCCGATGGCACGGCATGCTTCCCTCAGGGCCGGCGGGCCGGCGGACTGTTTCGCGATTCCCGCGGACGTGGACGATCTGCGATGCCTGGTGAAATTCCTGGGGGAAAGCGGGATCCCTTATCTGCCGGTCGGCGGCTGCTGCAATCTGCTGGTCAGGGACGGCGGCTTCAGGGGCACGATAATCTCGCTGGAAGGATTGAACCGGATTTCTTATGCCGGCGCGAACATCCTTGAAGCCGGATCGGGAGTTGAAAACCGGCAGCTTGCTCAGTTCACGCTGGAAAACGATTTGAGCGGCCTGGAATTCCTGATCGGCATTCCGGGGCGGCTGGGCGGCGCCCTTGCCATGAATGCGGGAGCGGGCGGGCATGCGGTTACGGACAGTCTGGAAACGCTCAGAACCCTTTTGAATGGGACCGTCACGTTAAAAAGAAAGGAAGATGTCGAACACGGCTACCGTTTCCTGAATCTTGCACCGGGCGAAATTATCGTCGGTGCTTCCTTCAGGCTTGAAAGGGAAAGCCGGGAAGTCATTTCGGCGAAAATTGAGGGTTTTCTTGATCATCGCCGGAATACGCAGCAGGTGGGGTTCCCCAGCGCGGGTTCCTTCTTCAGAAACCCGGCCGGGAAGCCGGCCTGGCGGCTGATTGAAGAAGCGGGTCTTAGGGGCTACAGAATCGGCGGGGCCCAGGTTTCGGAGGTCCACGCCAATTTCCTGGTGAACCGGGGCGGAGCGAAGGCGGCGGATTTCATCAGACTCGCCTCGCACATCAAACAAGAAGTGAAGAAAAGAACGGACATAACTCTGGAGGAAGAGGTAAAAATCGTGGGAACGGATTGAACCGGCGCATAGTCGGAGCACCGGTCCCCTGCCTGATACGGGAATTGACGATAATGACGAGAGAAGAACTTAAAACCAGGAAAATAGGCGTGTTGATGGGCGGGCTTTCCGAAGAGCGCGAAGTGTCGCTCAAGAGCGGTGCGGCCGTTCATGAGGCGCTTGTGGCCAAAGGATATGACGCAGTCGCTATAGATGTTGGACGGGACATTGCCGGGGTTCTGACCGGGGAGCGGATAGAGTTGGCCTTTGTTGCGCTGCACGGACGCTATGGCGAAGACGGGACGATCCAGGGTTTGCTCGAGCTGATGGGAGTCCCATATACGGGGTCCGGGGTTTTGGCCAGCGCGCTTGCGCTGCACAAGGTTTATGCGAAAGCGACATTCCAGGCTTCGGGATTGAAGGTCGCGCCTTACGTGGTTTTGCGCAGGGGTGAAACCCTGAAAGCGGATTCAATGCCGTTTCCGCTGCCGGTTGTCGTCAAGCCTTCCCAGGAAGGTTCATCTGTCGGGGTGAGCATCGTAAAAACTCCGGAAAAGTTCAAACCCGCGCTGGAGTTGGCTTTTGCCTATGACAGGGAAATTCTCGTGGAGCAGTTTATCGAGGCGCGGGAAATTCAGGTTGGAATCCTCGGCGACCGGGCGCTCGGGGCAATCGAGATAATACCCCGAAACGAGTTTTATGACTTCGACGCGAAGTATACGCCTGGTATGGCCGAGCATATCTATCCGGCCCGTTTGCCGGAAAAGCTGTACCGCCAGGCGCTCGACACCGGACTTGCCGCGCACACGGCCCTCGGTTGCAGCGATTACAGCCGGGTCGACCTGCTGGTGACAGAAGGGGGAGAATGTTACGTCCTTGAGGTTAACACACTGCCGGGAATGACCGCGACAAGCCTTTTGCCGGAAATAGCACAGGGCTCCGGTATCGGTTTCGAGGAACTGGTTGAGAAAATCATACTGTCCGCATCACTGAAAATAGGAATCTGAAAGCAACATCATGTCGTGGTGGAACATGGAATATGGCTGCGACCTGAATTAGACGAGGCGCTGTGCGAGACCTGAATCACAACAAACAGAGACTGAAAAACAGAAACCGGTCCAGGAAGCCGAAGACGCCGCGGAAACCGATCAACTTCCGGCGCTATCTGAAAAAGACCGCGCGGACGGTCGGATTATTAACGCTGTGCTCGATTCTGATTGTCGTCTGTTATGAAGCCTATGAACTAATTGCCAGGACCACGTTCCTGAAACTGGAGAAAATAGAGGTTTCCAGGCTTAAAAGACTCAACCGGGAAGAAATTATCGCCCTGTCCGGAGTCAGGCCGGGGGACGCGATGCTCCATGTCGATCTGAAGATGGTGGCTGAGCAGATCAAGAAAAACCCTTGGGTCGAAAAGGTCAAAGTCAACCGGTATTTCCCGCACACGCTTTCGATTGAAGTCAGTGAATGGGAGCCCGCGGCGATAATAAACGCAGGCTGTCTCTATTACCTTGATGCGAATGGAGAAATATTCAAGCCCCTTGCAAGGGGAGACAGCCTCGATTTTCCGGTAATTACAGGTATCACTGAGGAAGACCTTGCCAGGGACCAGGCCGGATGCAAGGCCATGCTCAAGACCGCCCTGGCGATTTCGGACCTGCTGAAAGCCGGATCGCTTTTCAAGCTGCAGGACATTTCGGAAATACACGCGGATAAAGGATACGGTTTCACCCTGTTCACGGCCCAGGGAGGCGTTCCGATAAAACTCGGCAACGACGGCTTTGCGGAAAAGCTGGCAAGGCTGGCGCGGATTTACAGGGATCTGTCGCCGCAAATGCAGACAGTTGAATATGTTGATCTTAATTACACCGATAAAATAGTGGTTAAAAAGGTTTGATTGCAAAAAGGGGGGCACATGTCTAACAAGCGGGAAAATCTGATTGTAGGACTTGATATCGGCACAACGAAAATATGCGCCATTGTCGGCAATGTCATCGAGGACGGCGTTGACATTGTCGGAATTGGCACCAGCCCTTCGCGCGGACTGCGAAAGGGCGTGGTGATAAACATCGAGACCACCGTCGCTTCCATCAAGAAAGCGGTTGAAGAAGCTGAGCTCATGGCCGGCTGCGAGATAAAGTCCGTCTATGCGGGAATTGCCGGCGGCCACATCAAGGGCTTCAATTCACAGGGCGTGATTGCCATCAAGAACCGCGAAGTCTCGTCGGACGATGTCCGCAGGGTAATAGATGCGGCCAAGGCGATAGCGATTCCCATGGACCGCGAGGTTATCCATATTCTTCCCCAGGAATTCATTATCGACGACCAGGACGGGATCCGGGAGCCTCTGGGGATGAGCGGCGTCCGTCTTGAAGCGAAGGTGCATATCGTTACCGGCGCGGTGGCCAGCGCCCAGAACATCATTAAATCCTGCAACAGGGCCGGACTTGACGTGGCCGACATAGTCCTGGAGCAATTGGCGTCCTCCGAGGCCGTCATCTCCCCGGAAGAAAAAGAAATAGGCGTGGCATTGATCGATATCGGAGGCGGAACGACCGATATCGCCATATTTGTCGACGGCGCCATCAAGCATACCTCCGTGCTGTCCCTCGGGGGCAACCATCTTACCAACGACATCGCGGTGGGACTCCGCACTCCCATGGCCGAGGCGGAAAAAATCAAGCAGAAATACGGATGCTGTTTCTCGTCCATGGTCGGAAAGGATGAAACCATTGAAGTGCCGAGCGTCGGCGGCAGAAAGCCGAGAGTGCTTTCGCGGCAGCTTCTTGCCGAGATTCTGGAGCCGCGGATGGAGGAGATTTTCAGCCTGGTGAACAGGGAAATCGTAAAATCGGGATACGAGGACAGGATAGCTTCCGGAGTTGTGCTTACCGGCGGGACATCAATTCTCGAAGGGACTCCCGAGCTGGCCGAACAGGTCTTCAATCTGCCGGTGCGCAGGGGACTGCCGCAGAATCTGGGCGGGCTTGTGGATGTGGTCAATTCCCCCGCCTACGCGACCGGTGTCGGCCTTGTGGTGTACGGCAGCAAGAACCAGGGAATAAGGGAATTCCCGACGGTGCAGACCGACGACAATGTATTCCGGCGGGTGGCCCGGAGAATGAAAGAGTGGTTTGGCGAGTTTTTCTGATTCTATTCAATGACGGATATTAAAAAAGAAAAAAGGGGGCAAAAAATGTTCGAATTTGATGAAAGCATTGACCAGAGTGCGAAGATCAAGGTAATCGGGGTAGGCGGAGGCGGAGGCAACGCGGTAAACACCATGATCACCTGCAACATCGGTGGTGTCGATTTCGTCGTGGCCAATACCGATGTCCAGGCGCTGCGCATGTCCAAGGCTTCGGTGAAAATCCAGCTGGGAAGCCAGTCGACCAAGGGCCTCGGCGCGGGCGCCAATCCCGACGTGGGCAAACAGGCTGCGCTGGAAGACCGCGAAAGGCTCGCCGATGTGCTCAGCGGCGCCGATATGGTCTTTGTCGCGGCCGGACTGGGCGGCGGGACCGGAACGGGCGCGGCTCCGGTGATAGCCGATGTGGCCAAGGAAATGGGCGCGCTTACCGTCGGCGTCGTGACCAAACCGTTTACCCGCGAGGGAAGACAGCGTCAGGCCAAAGCCGAACACGGGGTCGCGGAACTGAAAAAACATGTGGATTCCCTGATTGTCATCCCCAATGACCGTCTTCTCGGTCTGGCCGGCAAATCAATGTCCATACTGGATGCGTTCAAACCCTCCGACGACGTGCTCCGCCAGGCGGTGCAGGGGATATCGGACCTGATTACCACTTCCGGTCTCATCAATGTCGACTTTGCCGATGTGAAAGCCATCATGAGCGAAAGGGGCATGGCCATGATGGGGATCGGCATCGCATCAGGCGAGAACAGGGCCGTTGAGGCCGCCACCAAGGCCATTTCCAGCCCGCTGCTCGAAGACATCGACATATCCGGCGCAAAGGGAGTGCTGGTTAATATATCCGGTTCCACTAGCATGACCATGGACGAGTTCGATTCGGCCAGCCGCATCATTCACGAGAAAGTGCACGAGGACGCCAACATAATCGTCGGTCTGGTCATCGACGAAGATCTCGGTGATTTTGTGAAAATTACGGCTATAGCCACCGGTTTCGGCGATCAGTTCGACCTGGAAAAAACCAGGAAAGAGCTGAAAGACAATGTGGCGCAAATTCCGGAGAAAAGAGAAGTGAACAGGGAAATCCCGGCGTTCATCCGCAACAGGCAGAAGCAGCAGCCCGAGGCATTTTCCAGGCAGCAAAAGGGATTCTTCGTGGACGAAGACGACCAGTATGACATCCCGACTTTTCTCAGAAAATCAGTGGACTGACGAACAGGAATTCTCTGATTTCAGCATGATGCCCGGAAGCGCCTCCTACGGGCACGGAGAATGTTCTGCTGATCAGCATAAATGGAAATGACGGCTTAGCCGTCTTTTCAAAGGTTTTTATTCCCCGGCCTTCCTTAGTTCCCCCTCCACGGGAAGGCCGGGTCTTTTTCGCCTTTGGGGCACATCTTCCTTTTTCTTTGATCTTGAAAAATTCACAAGAATTCAGATAACGGTTATCATTCGATGCCAGCCTCCTGAAACTGTGCGCTATTTGCCAGTCTGTCTCCGCGTCTCCTTCATGTAATCGCTTCAATTGCTTGTTGACATAATTAATGCCCGTGTATAATAAAATAATTCTGCAAACAATAACCTGTCCCGATTGGAGAACCGATGGCCCGGGAAAAACATGAGATATACTACCTGAAGGACTACAGCCCGCCGGATTATACCGTTGAAACGGTCGAACTGCGGTTCGAACTGGGCGAGGAGAGCACGCGGGTGCATTCCCGCCTTGAGATCGCCGGGAATTATAACCGTGGAGAGAGGGCAAGGCCCCTGGTGCTTGTGGGGCAGGAACTGCGGCTTATTTCAGTGGCCCTTGACGGCCGGGTGCTCGCCGACAGCGAATTCCTGGTGGATGACGAATCGCTGACCATACCTGATGTTCCATGGAAATTCACGATAGAAATAGAAACTGAAATCAGGCCGCAGGAAAATACATCGCTTGAAGGCCTGTACAAGTCGAGCGGCAATTTCTGCACCCAATGCGAAGCGGAAGGTTTCCGCAAGATCACCTATTTCCCGGACCGTCCGGATGTAATGTCGCGTTACACGACGACCATAGTCGCGGACCGGATCCGCTACCCGGTCCTCCTTTCGAACGGCAATCTGGTCAAACAGGGGGAACTGGACGACGGGCGCCATTTCGCGAAATGGCAAGATCCTTTCAGGAAACCGAGTTACCTTTATGCCCTTGTCGCCGGAGACCTGGTGAAAATAGAAGACTTTTTCGTTACCCGGTCGGGGCGCAGGGTGAGCCTGCGGATTTACGTCCAGGAGCACAACGCGTCGAAATGCGGCCATGCCATGGAATCCCTGAAGAAGGCTATGAAATGGGACGAGGAGGCTTACGGCCGGGAGTACGACCTGGACACTTACATGATATTCGCCGCGGACGATTTCAATTTCGGCGCGATGGAGAACAAGGGACTCAACATCTTTAACTCGAAGTACGTGCTGGCCCGGCCTGAAACCGCCACTGACGCGGATTTCCAGGCCATAGAAGATATCATCGGCCATGAATATTTCCATAACTGGACGGGCAACCGCATTACATGTCGGGACTGGTTTCAGCTCAGCCTCAAGGAAGGGTTGACCATTTTCAGGGACCAGGAATTTTCGGCCGACATGGGTTCCAGGGCGGTGAAACGGATTGCCGATGTCAGGCTGCTGCGCGCCAGGCAGTTTCCCGAAGACGCGGGGCCGCTGGCGCACCCTGTTCGGCCCGAATCATATATCGAGATAAACAACTTCTATACGATGACGGTGTATTATAAGGGGGCGGAAATTGTACGCATGATCCATACACTCCTCGGTCCGGAGAGATTTCGCCGCGGAATGGATCTGTATTTCGAGCGGCACGATGGTCAGGCGGTAACTGTGGAAGATTTTGTCAGGGCCATGGAGGACGCCGGCAAGACCGACCTGGGGCAATTCCGGCTATGGCACAGCCAGACCGGCACGCCCCGACTGCAGGCGGTAATTTCCCTCGACCCGGATAATGCGGTCTGTACGCTGACAGTCCGGCAGTCGTACCCCGACGGGTGGGGCCGCGCCGTGCAGGGACCGGCACATATTCCCCTTGCGGTGGGACTCGTCGACGAGAACGGCAGGGACATTCCGCTGCTGCTTGAGGGAGAAGACCCGTCGCGCGCGGACACGAACCGGGTATTGCAATTGCGCAGGGAAACGGAAACCTTCCGCTTCCTGAATATCAGGAGAAAACCGGTTCCTTCTCTTCTCAGGGGATTTTCCGCCCCGGTCAGGCTCGATTATGATTA
Organism: Geobacteraceae bacterium; assembly: GCA_035686205.1. Classification (GTDB taxonomy): domain Bacteria; phylum Desulfobacterota; class Desulfuromonadia; order Geobacterales; family Geobacteraceae; genus CAIWTU01. The sequence continues at coordinate 21,818 of DASRZQ010000123.1, read as the reverse complement.
TAGCGATGAAGAGTTGATGTTCCTGCTGGCCCATGACAGCGACCCGTTCAACCGCTGGGAGGCGGGCCAGCGGCTAGCTTCCGGAACGATCCTGAAGCTGATCAGGGATTACCGTGAAGGACGCGAATTGTCGCTCCCCCGCGGCTTTGTCGAGGCGTTTGCCGGGGTCCTTGCCGATGCCTGCCTCGACAGGGCTTTCGTGGCCGAGGCAATGACTCTGCCGAGCGAGGACTACCTTGCCGAACTGATGGATATTGTGGACGTGGAGGCGATCCATGCCGTGCGGGAATATGTCCGTGGAACCATGGCATCCCGATTGCGAAGGGAATTGTTGGCGATCTTCAAATCCATGGAAAATTCCGGTGGATACAGTATCGATGCGGCGTCAATCGGGGCGCGAAGCCTGAAGAACCTTTGCCTGTCCTACCTGATGACCCTGAAGGAGCAGCCTGTAATCGATCTTTGCATGGAGCAGTTCAGGCGGGCCGGCAGTATGACCGATGTGATGGGGGCGCTTGGCCCCCTCGCGCAGACCGACTGCCCGGAAAGGCGTGAAGCTCTTTCCGTTTTCCATGACAAGTGGAAAGACGATCCTCTCGTCATGGACAAATGGTTTTCGATCCAGGCGACTTCCCGGCTTCCGGGTACCCTGATGGAGGTTGAAAGACTCCTGGGGCATCCCGCCTTCGATATCAGGAATCCCAACCGCGTCAGGTCGCTGATTGGCTCGTTCTGCGAGTCCAATCCGCTTCGTTTCCACGAGGAAGACGGTTCGGGTTACGGGTTCCTGGGTGAACAGGTCGCCAGACTGAACGACCTGAATCCGCAGGTCGCCGCCCGTATTCTGGGAGCGCTGAGCAAATGGAGAAAGTTTGACGGAAAAAGACGGGAATTGATGAAGGAGCAGCTGCGCAAAATCCTGGCGCTGCCGAACCTGGCGAAGGATGTATATGAAATAGCGGCCAAGAGCCTGAACGGCAAGTGACTGTCGGGAAATCCCCGACACGAAGGATTGTGTTGCTTCATGCGGATCCGGACGGGCGGCGATCGGGGGACGGTTTCGCATGAAAGAGGCTTGCCGGACCCTGAGATGAATTCGGAGAATCGGGCAGTTTGAAAAAGGAGGTTTACCTTGGATTTGATAAAGGCGCTTGAAATTTTGGTACGCGATCACATCGAGGAACAGAACAAGGATCCCCAGATGATGGACCTCTCCGAAACCATAGGAATGCTCGGCGGCAGCCGATGCGGAGAAATTCACCCGGGGATGCTGCCGGAAGATGTCGCAAAGTGCATCAAGGTCGACCTGACGGACCTGGGACTGCTGGAAAAGGCGAAAACGTATTTCGAAAAAGCGGATGAAAAGAGACTCACCGAAGAGACGAGCCTGTACGAGGTAATGGCGGACCTGGGTGAGGTGAACTGGAAATAGCGCGGTTTAATCCGCTGTATATTGATTTCGGCCTCTTGAATGATTATAGTAGGAGGAAAAGCGGAGGAACAGTGTCCGATAACGGCCAGAGACAAAATCCGGCGATCATATCGCAACAGGAAGCGCAGCGGGCGGCGATGCTGCTTAATACATCCGTAAAATCGGTCGCCTTCTATCCGCCGGCCCACCAGGCCGTCAGGCAGCCGCTGGAAGAGCTGGCGGCCCTGCTTGCTGATATTCTGCAGAGGAAATCCGAAACCTATTTCGGGGTCGTGGAGGGGGTATTTTTCCTCGAAGATCACATCTTCGTTACGCCGAATACCGCCGTTGCCGAACTGGCCAACCGCTTCATGCAAAAGGGTCTCGACGCCATCACCATTACACAAGGGGTAAATTTCGACGAGCTCTTTCAATTCTCTTCGCTCCTTGCGCGCAGGGATACGACAGTTGAGAATCTCGCCGAGAGGCTGCGTGATAAAGGCATTACAGGTATCCGTGTGGGTATAGAGAGTTTCGAGGCGGGACGCGATGACAGAGAATCTGGCGCTGTCAAGGTCTATGCCGATGCCCTGCATGCGGTGCGCGACGTGGCGAAGGACATAGAAAAAGGAAGGATCCCGGGCGGCAGGCAGATCGGAATCATTGTGGACAATATGGTCTCCATGGCCATGAAGGACCATACGACCCTGCTCGGGCTATCCATGATCAAGGATTACGACAATTATACCTTCAACCATTCCGTCAATGTCGGCGTGCTTGCGGTGTCGCTGGGCGCCTATATGGGGATGGAAAAGGAAATGCTCAGGAATATCAATACGGCGGCTCTGCTTCATGACATCGGGAAGACCCGGATCGAGAAAAACATTTTGAATAAACCCGGCAGACTGTCCGCTGTGGAATTTGAAGCAATGAAGATGCATGCTGAAACGGGCTCGGAGATCGTGAGCAAAATGGAAGGCACGAACCGGCAGATATCCGACGCCGTTCTCGGCCATCACATAAGGTTCAACCGGAAAGGGTATCCCGAATGGGCAAGGCTCAGAGATTTCGGACTGATGACGGAAATGGTGGCTATTGCCGACTGTTATGATGCCATGACCACCCTTCGTCCGTATAATGTTCCTTGCACGCCCAAACTGGCAGTCGACACCCTGGCGAATCTTGCGGGAACGCACTTGAACAGCGATCTGGTCGGGAAATTCGTGGATATGATGGGCAAGTATCCCGTTGGCACCCTTGTGAGGCTGGACACCAATGAAATAGCCGTTGTCGTAAAGCCGAATCCGCTGGATTCCGAAGCTCCGGAAGTGAAAGTGGTTATCGATGGCGAGGGGGGGAAACTCGATGCGGGCAGGCAAGAAAAACTTCAGAGGGAAGACGGCTCCCGTTATGCCAGGATCGTCTCGACGGTCGACCCCATGCTGAAGAATATCGATATCGCCGCATACGTGATCGGATGACCGTTAATCATGTCTTGTTCGAAGATGATGATGCCTTCTTGGAGAAAATTTGGAAACGTTCTGACTGTCATGTTCGAGCTGTTAATATTCTGTTCCAAATAGTACGGTTTTTTGTTAAATTTACGTCTAACGAAAAAGAAAAGTCAATTGAGAGGTGGACGATGTTCAAGCCGAAGAGAGTGTGCAACATGCCGACCGAGGAAGAGTTGAAAAAAGTGCAGGAACTCGACTGGGACACCTATTTCAGGGAATCCCACAGCGAAGAATCCATGAGTATTTCAAACTGCCCCAAGTGCCAGGTGATACTGGTCCGCAAACCGGGGGAGACCGAGGTTACCTGTTACAACTGCGGGGAAAAAGTCAAAGTGTGAAGATTTCAGGGCAGATCTTTCTACACTTCCCATATTAACCAAAAAAGGACCTGTCAAAGGTCCTTTTTGGTTTTATACAGCATTGCGGTCAAATAATTACGAATTATGTCATGTCGAAAGAAGAGAAACATCTGTTATTAAAGGCTCAGGATTTGCTGATGTGCCCGATGTGACGAGACTTATGAAACCCGGATCTAAGAACCCATCATGTCGAGATATCTTTCAGCGTCAAGCGCGGCCATGCAGCCGGAGCCGGCGGAAGTTATCGCCTGGCGGTAATAGGCGTCCTGGCAATCGCCCGCCGCGAAAATGCCCGGTATGTTCGTTCCGGTCACATTCCCCTCCTGCCCGCATTTTGTCCTGATATAGCCGTTATCCATGTCCAGCTGCCCCAGGAAAATCTCGGTATTCGGCTTGTGGCCGATGGCTATGAACACCCCGTGAACGGGAATTTCCTTGGTCGACCCGCTCTTGTGGCAGATACGGACTCCCGTAACGCCGGTTTCGTCGCCGAGAACCTCGTCAAGCTGATGGTTCCACTCGATGGTGATGTTCCCTTTCTTGGTCTTTTCTATAATCTTGTCGGCAAGGAATTTCTCCGCCCTCAACTGGTCGCGGCGGTGGACCACCGTCACGTGTCTGGCAATATGAGACAGATACAGTGCTTCTTCGACCGCGGTGCTGCCTCCGCCGATAACCACCACATCCTTGCCGCGGTAGAAGAAACCGTCACACGTGGCGCATGACGACACCCCTTTGCCCATGAACTTCTTTTCCGACGGAAGCCCCAGGTATTTGGCCGAAGCGCCCGTTGCGATTATAAGGGCGTCGCAGGTATACGGCCCAGCCCCTCCTTCCAGGAGAAATGGGCGTCGTGACAGGTCCGCCCTGGTTATATGGTCGTAAATGATTTCGGTGTCGAAGCGTTCAGCGTGCTTCAGCATGCGCTCCATGAGATCCGGCCCCTGGACCCCGTCGGAGTCACCGGGCCAGTTGTCGACCGTGGTCGTTGTCGTCAGCTGTCCTCCCTGCTGCATGCCTGTTATGATGACGGGCTCGAGGTTGGCCCGGGCAGCATAAATGGCGGCGGTGTAACCGGCGGGTCCGGAACCCAGGATGATAAGCCTGTGATGAATTGCGTCCATGATAAAACCTCCGGGAAACTTTGAGCTACAATATCAGGCGGAATCGAAAATTGCAAGGTCGTTGCGGAGGAAAAGAAGGTGTAATTGACCGATTGACAGCGCTCTGCTAAAATTTAATTAGATGCATATATTCACATTATAGTATACGCAAAAAAATTCGCCGTGACTGATATACCGATCGATGTTAAGGAGGAAATATGGAATCCGAACTCCATCTCGACCAAAGCATAACAAACCGATTCAAATACGCCATAGCAATAACGCTTATTACCTTGTTAGCGGAAGTGGTGGGCGGCATCTGGACCAATTCCCTCGCGCTGCTGTCCGACGCGGCGCATGTCTTTCTCGACCTGTTCGCGCTGATCCTGTCGATGGTCGCCATCAAGCTTGCCTCGTACCCGGCCACCGACACCCGGACTTTCGGCTGGCACAGGGCCGAGGTTTTCGCGTCTTTCATAAACGGGGCGAGCGTTTTCATAATCGCCGCTTTTATCTCCTACGAGGCGGTACTCAGGATATATGCTCCGCCGGAAATAAAAAGCGTGCCCATGTTCATAATTGCCATCATCGGTCTTGTGATGAACCTTGTCGCGGCTTCGGCTCTCCATCATCACTCACACGATGACCTCAACGTGCGCAGCGCCTTTCTGCATGTAATCGGAGACGCAGCCATTTCGGTCGGGGTAATCGCCGCAGGTATTGCAATCTATTTCACCGGCTGGATAATCCTCGACCCGGTCATATCGATAGTCATCGGCTGTACCATTTTCTGGGGAGCATGGCGGATACTTAGGGAATCCACTCATATCCTGCTGGAAGGCACTCCGCGCGGGGTTGACACCTCGCAGGTCCTGGAAACCATCCGTAGTGTTGAAGGGGTGAATGATGTCCACCACTTCAACCTCTGGACCATCTGCTCCCACATCCTGGCACTTTCAGCGCATATCGACATCAAACCCGAGTTTAAAAGCGAGCAGGCGGGTGTCCTGAGGAATATCGAAGAGCTGCTTTTCGATAAATATCACATTTCCCATACCACTCTCCAGGTTGAGTGCACTAAATGCGTGGAAGCCCCGGTAATCAAGGAATTCCGGCACCGCCCGCGCAGCAGCGGCATTCATGCCCATGTGCACGGGGCGGCGTGCAGCCACGGCCACCACGGCCATTCCCATTGACGGCCGGAACGATGCTCACCTATGAACTGATCAGGCAAGCCGCCGAGAGGCTTGCAAAAAGGGTGCGCCGTACTGAATTGATGTTTTCCCATCACCTCAGCGACCAGCTCGGGTACCCGGTCTACCTCAAATGCGAAAACCTCCAGAGAACCGGCTCTTTCAAGATCCGCGGCGCCCTGAACTTCATGCTCTCGCAGCCGCCCGAAACCCTAGCCGGCGGGGTAATAACCGCATCGGCCGGCAATCATGCCCAGGGAGTGGCTTTGTCTGCCCATCTTCTGAACGTCCGCTCCAGGGTATTCATGCCGGAAAACACCTCGCTGCAGAAAATCCACGCGACAAGGGAATACGGAGCGGAAGTAGTCCTGACCGGCAGGAATTTCAACGAAGCCTATGCCGCCGCCCTCAGGGAGCGGGACGAGACGGGCGCCCTGTTCGTCCATCCGTTTGAAGATTTCCTCATCATGGCCGGGCAGGGAACAGTCGGCCTGGAAATAATGGAAGACCTTCCCGATATGGGGACGGTCCTGGTGCCCATAGGGGGAGGTGGGCTCATTTCCGGGATTGCCACAGCCATCAAGGAATTCCGTCCCGACGTCAGGATAATAGGAGTGGAGTCAACCTCAGCCCCTTCGGCCCATTATTCCCTGAAAAAAGGCTCAATTGTTGAAACTCCCGTGACTGTAGGTTTGGCGGACGGCATCAGCATCAAGAGCGTCGGCGTGAATACCTTTCCCATTATCCGGAATCTGGTCGAGGATGTCGTACTGGTAAAGGAGGAGGAGATCGCCCGGGCAATCGTCGCGTTGCTGGAGAAGAGCAAGATCCTGGTGGAAGGGGCAGGCGCCGTTACTCTGGCGGCGCTGCTTAACGGCCGGCTGGATCGCACGGGAGGGAAGACCGTATGCATACTGTCCGGAGGAAATATTGATGTAAAAACCATCGCCATGGTTGTGGAAAGGGGGCTGCTTGCCGCCGGACGCTATTTCAAGGTGAAGGTGGAACTGGAGGATGTGCCGGGTTCACTGGCCCGGCTCGCGGGCGATGTGGCGTCGACCGGGGGCAATATTTTCTTCATCAACCATGACAGGTACTCCGTCTCCCTGCCGTGGGGCAAGACCGAAGTGGAACTGGGTCTTGAGACCAAGGGTTATGATCACATCGAGGAAATAGTTGATCATCTGAAACAGTGCGGTTACCAGATTGAGGTTGTTAAGTGACACTGCTGGTTATTCCGGCCGGGTACGGACGGAATAAAAATTTGCTTGATCGTCTTCAGTGCGTTAAAGTTTGACGAAACTCTCTTGCAGACAAGTTTTGGAAGGGTAGGTTATTACCCGAACGTGATGCCGCCCTGCGTCCGCGTCTTCTTCGGTTTCCACGTAAGTGCAATATCGGGCCGAGTCGACCCATGTTCCGCTGTTCGCGTAAATGGCGCGGCACGGAAGATCCATGTGTATATCCATACGTTCCGGTACCGCTGCCAGAATAAAATGCTTCGACATATCAGCCTTATGGGTATGCCCGAAGATTACAATGTTGGTATCTGAACCGAAGATGGAAAAATAAGTCAGGGTCGCCGCAGGGGACAGGTCCCCGACGTCCCCGATAATTGCCGTGACAAGGTTTATATTTCCCGGGACTTTCTCCCAGTTTTCCATAAGTTGTTCATACTGCTTCCCGATTGATTCAACTGTTGCAGGGGCCTGAAAGCCGGCAATACTGCCCATGTCAAAGGGGAGACTCTTCGGAATGTTTGCATCGCAGGCCACCGCGTCAAACAGGTCTCTCACAAAATTGGGGCTGTCTTTGAATTTTTCTATGAAACTCGCGAGGATGACAAGAAAGTCTTCCTCATTGCCCGTCTTGGCCACCTTATACGCGACAGCGCGGGCCATGAAGTATCCGAGAGGCAGAAACGAGGCCGGAGACCTCCATCTGTCGGGAGCATTGAAGAGGCAATAGCGGTTGCCGTGTTCCGCAACCAGTTTTCCTCTTCTGTATGCGCCGAACGGTACGTTGTTATCGCAAATGAAGTGAATTCCGGGGAAAGTTGATTGCATGAAATTTTTTGTCAGGGCAATATCCCCTGATGCCATGCTCATATCGTGGTTTCCCGGCACATAACTAAGCGCAATGTCCGCAGTTGACGCAAGCGCCTTGAGATTGGCGATTATCTTGGCGTTTGAAGGGTTGTTGCATATGGCGTCGAACGAGTTGAGGGGGTCCGCGTCGACCGGAATTACCCATTCATCAAACAGATCGCCCAGTATTACTATCTCCGCCACATCAGGTCTGTGAAGGAGTTCGGCCAGGAAATTTTCAAGGTTGGGTATGTTTTTCCGCAACCAGCCGTATGGATGGGGCTGGTTCATGCTTTTTTCATCGCCCATGTGGATATCACTGATAAATATGCGTTTGTTCCTGATGACGGCCATAATGAAATCTCCTTTGTGGTAGGATGAAATACTTTTTCAGGGCATGTCTTCATAAAGGTATCCGACTTTGAATTCGGTCCCCTTTTGTCGGTACACTAACGTGCCCTTATGCAGTATTTCGAAGAAGCCCTCTCCATAGTCGTCACCCTCCTCTTCAATCTTGTAAATTCTGAGCGTATAGTCACGGTACGATTTTGACTCCTTCAATTTAAGCCCTTTGGCGCTGGTGTCCATGGTATCCGCCCCGTTTTTGTAAGGCATTGCAAGTAAAACGAGAAAAAGAAAGCCTATGCAGGCCGTTTTGCACAGGAGGGGAAAATTCACATGGACACCCCGGCAACCACCGTCCTCAGTCCCGAAACGATGCGGGCCAAACGGCCGTAGTCAAGACGGTCGGGCGTGTCGGTCGGTTGGTGGTAATGGGGGTTGCGAAAGGGGGCGGTGTCAGTGACCATCAGGGCCGGGTATCCCTCCTGCCAGAAGGACCAGTGGTCCGACCAGCCGATGCCGGTTATGAGCTCAGGGGCCAGTACCCCTTCGGACGGGAAACGGGTCGTTTCCCTGAATGTCCTGACGCAGCCGTGGAGAAGGGAGTGGCTGCCGAAGTTGCCTACAAAGCCGATGAAATTGCCGGTATCGGGATAGAAAACGGACAGGGGAAACGGGTACCGCTGGCTGCCGGGCGCGTCGGAGAAGAAGCCGATCGACTCCAGGGAAAGCATGGCTACTACCTTCTCTCCCTTCTTTGCCGCTTCGGCGGCGAAGACCCGGCTCCCCATTAGTTCAGTCCGGAAAAACGGCGGTTCCTCGTTGACGAAGGCAACAAACCGGATTGTCATCGCCGGTTTTACGTCCCTGAAAAGCCTTGCCAGCTCCAGCAATGCCGCCGTCCCGGACGCGTTGTCGTCGGCGCCCGGCGATCCCGGAGGAGAGTCGTAATGGGCCCCTATGACCACGATCTCTTCCGGGCGGCTGGCCCCCTTTATTTCAACCCAGATATTCGAGACCTTTCTGTCGTCGGCAAGGTACGACTGTTCCCTCGCTTGATATCCGGATGCCGCGAACTGGGCGGATATGTACTTCGCCGCTCTTTGAAGGGCCGAATAGCGCATGGTATTGCGCTCGCCGATGCTTCCCGCCAGCATCGCGACATGTTCCCTGAGGCGTCCTTCCATGCCGGTATCTTCCGAAGTCGGGGGCGGAAGCGGACCCTTGTGCGAGTACCCCGGCATCGCCAGCATCCAGAAACCTCCCATGGCGAGGGCGCCGAAAATGCTGCTCCACAGCATGAACTGATAAGCTGTTGTCTTTTTCTTTTTTGTCATTTTTATCGCAGGATAACCGCTACGGAATTATTGCGGCCATAAAACCTGGCGAATGATCACGGCACGATTTGCACTTTAGCCCCGATTGGCACCAGCCGCCAGATTTCATCCATCTCCCGGTTGGAAACGGCGACACATCCCTGTGTCCAGTCACGGATGAGGTGCCTTTTGCCGATCCAGCCGAATCCGTTTTTCAGGCCGTGAATCATGATGTCACTTCCGGGAGAGACGCCCAGCTCCGCCGCCTGTCTCCTGTCCTCCTTGTTCGGATATGAGATGTGCAACGCCCTGTAAAATTTGCTGTTCTCATTGCGGTAATCTATGATGTAGCAGCCTTCGGGAGTTTTGCCGTCCCCTTCCATGTTTTTTTTCCCTTCGGGTTCGAATCCAAGGGACACTTTGAATTTTCTTATAGGTTTCCCATCGCGGAAAAGGGTCAGCCGGCGGGCTTTTTTTTCGATCAGTATAGTGTCGGCGACCATGACCGGTATTGGCGCAGGAGCGGGAACTGGCCTTTCATGGCCTTTTTCGGCGTGTTTCGGGGGAACGGCCGGGCGTGAAGAAGCCTTCTCCCGCCGATGCAGGACGTACATCATACCGCCCGCCACGAGAGTGAAAAATATAAGAGCGACAAATACCTTTTTCATTGCTTCTCCGGCACGGGTCCATCAACTAAATCAAATTTTTTGCCTTCATCTCCGCTTTCAACCATGCGTAGACAACCGGTGCGGCGATAAGGCCGGCAATGCCGAAAACGGCCTCCATCAGCAACAGGGCGCAGAGCAGCTCCCATGCCCTGGCTTTTACTTCTCCACCCACTATCCGCGCGTTGGTGAAATACTCAAGCTTGTGGATCACCACAAGGAAAACCAGCGACGCCAGTGCAACTCCCGGCGATATGCCGAGGCTTATCAGGACGATAACAGAGTTGGAGACCAGGTTGCCGACTACCGGAAGAAGGCCGGTCACGAAGGTGAAGGGGATAAGAACCGAAAGCAGCGGCAGGTGGGCTCCGAACAAAGGCAGGATTACCAGCAGGTAAAGCGCGGTAAGGGCGGTATTGAGCGCGGAAATCCTGACCTGGGCGAAGACCACCTTGTCGAAGGCGTTCGCAAGTGCCCGTGTCCGGGCATGGAGGGCGGCGGTCAGCGGCGGCCATTTTTCCACTTCCAGGAATTTGTGCAGGGCGGTCATGCCGCCAATGACCATGCCGAGGATTACATGGACCAGCGTCCTGGCGCCCGCTATGCCGACGGCGGATATTTTCTGCCCATGCTCGCGCAGCAGGTCGGAAATCGTCTCGCGAAGGTCTTCCACCGATTCGGGCAGCGTGTCGGCCGCGGATACCGGAAGGGCGTGCCGCAGCTTCTCCAGGATCTGGGCGACGGACGCCAGCAGGGCGGCGATCCCGCCATTGCTGTGCAGCAGCGACCAGAGTCCGAACCCGACGCCGGTCAGGCCGATAATGACAAGGACGGCTATTGCGGCCAGGGCGATTCCATGCGCCGACCCGCTCCAGTTGGCGGGCAGACGGCGGGCGAGCTTGCCGGTAAGGACATGAACCGCAAGACCGGCGAAAACGGTGGGAAGCAGATGGAAATGCAGCGCAAGAGGAATGGCAAATGCCGCAAGGATATAACTGGCGACAACAGGGCGTGATGTCATGGGAAACTCCCTTTGCGTAATTCAGGGTAACGATACCATGATTCAAAAACGGAAGCTGGACTCACCAAGCCGCGGGGCACGCATCAGGCTACTTTTTGCCAAGGTATGACATTACCGCGTCAGGATTGTATCCGTGGACGACATTTGAGCCTACCCGGACCACCGGAACGCCGCTGCCTCCCAATTCCCGGTAGGTCCGCGCGGCGTTGTCGTCCTTCTCGATGTCGTACCTGGTGTAGGGAATTCCGTGTTCCTTGAGGAACCGTTCCATTTTCTTGCAGTACCCGCACCATGATGTGACGAATAGCTCGACGCCGGTTCCGTTGCCGGACATTGTGTTCCGCGCCGAAGTATCTTCTGCCACGCGCCGCGACGGGGACGATCCGGCTTCGACGACGGAAATGTCCTTCATCGGCCTGGCTTTCCTGAGCTGACCGCGGTATTTTTTCGGCACTTTGGAGATATCATCCACGAAATGCAGCGCCCCGTTGCCGTCCGTGTACCGGTAGATTTCCGCGCCGGCCGTCCAGGCGAAAACAACCAGAAATAAAGCGGCTGTCAGTATTGATAATTTCACTTGAAACCTCCTCTGATACTGGAAAAGGAAGCCAAATCCAGCCTTGAAAAATAAAAAATCGCTCCCTCGAATGCCGCTGGAATAACGATTTGATGAACCAAAAGAAATGAAAAATTATGTAACATATGGAATAAACGTTATCGGCACAGGATAAAATACTCTCGAAGCAGCCGATGTGTCAACCGGAACCTACACCGGAGGAGCGACACGGGACCGCGTGTCCCATTGTGATTGGAATTATTCATTTTCTGAGAAGCATTATAACCGCTCCGATGACTGCGGAAACCAATAGCAGCAGGACAAACTTTCTCAGAAAACCATCTCCTTCAACAATAATGCGGGATTGCCCCGGCGTGCGGGCAATCACCGGCTGTTCCCGTTTCGTGACTGGTTGCGCTGAATCCCGGGAGGTTTCCCCGTCCTCATTTCCCTCAACAAAATCCTCAAACCGCTCATCGGTGATGAAGTCAAAATCCTTGCCCGCCAGGGTGTTGCGGGCTTCCGCCAGGCGATCCTCTTCAACAAATATCGTCCACTTGAAAGGCGAAGGAAATCTCCTGCCGAGAATGGCATCGCCCGTATATTCTGCCTCTCCATGAATCGGAATGCCCGCCTCTTTCAGAGCTTCGACCGCTTTTATGAAATCATATGAGTCGTCGGTGCAGAATACCATCGCCAACCGGCCGGAGGCAGACAGCTCAAGATCGCCGGCCGCCGCGGCCGGCTCCGTTGCCGGAGGCAGCTTGGTGACGAGCGGCACACCGCAGTCGGCGCAAACCTTGATGCCATCGATATACTCGGTCTTGCATTTTGGGCAGAACATGCTGGATTTCCTTAATCAGTATCAGAAGAAAACGTCACATCGTTCCCAAACTTCCCGGCTGCTTCCCATCCGCATTGCCAGATCAACGTTTTCCAACTGCTGCTTGCGCAGCCGTTCGAGCTCCTCCAGCCTGATTTCCAGGCGGTCGAGCCTGGGGCGGATGGCTTTGCCGACGTATATTTGCGGATTGGACGGGTCCTCGCCTTCCGCCTTTTCTTGCGTGCGTATGGATGCGGCCGCCCGTTCAAAGGCGTTGGTGAAGGAATAGGTGTGCCGCAGCTCCTCGTCGAAGAGCGCCTTGCCGAACCAGGTCAGGTCGGAATCATTGCTGCACCCGAACGAGTTGCTGAAGGCATCGGTCGATGTCATGACAAGAGTTTCCGGGCCCTTGAGCGGCTCGATAAACCCGCCCGAATAACAGGCTGAAATCGCGATCACCCGCCATTTGATGCCGGATTCGTCCAGCATGCGGCGGAGCATGGCCGGATCGATGTCCTGGAGTTCCAGCGGCCCCAACCCGACCGACAGCCTGTGGTCTTCGGAGCCGTGGGAGGTCAGGTAGAGGAAGAGAATATCCCGGTCCCTGTCCATGACCTGTCCGACCCGCTTCAGCGTCCGCTCCAGCGAAGTGGCGGTGGCGATGGGGTATTTGAGGACCGTCCCGGGGTTGTTGACCAATATCATGGAGTGTCCCGAGGTGTCGAAGCGCTCCAGAAAAAGACGCCGGACCGTCTCGATTTCCTTCATGAAAACATCCTGGCTGCCGTAGCCGGCAAAGCCGACAAAGAAGATATTGACGTCTCCTTTCGCGCCGGGACGGATTTTGGCCAGGGCGTTCTCCAGCAGGGCAGACTGGGCATAAAAGGCTTTCTCGCTTGCAACGGCGGGAGTGTCCTGCCCGGCCGTATCGTCTTCCGCCTGCTGCCAGAGTTCCCCCCTTTGCGTATTCCATAACGGGACGACAAGGATAAGGGTCAACAGGACCGCCAGCGGGATCAGCCTATTGCGCTTCGCGCCGGTCAAACGTAGTGTCGCGACCAGCACGGCAAGTACCCACCAGCCGTAAAATCCGTAGAAATGATCGCTCTGGAAATGGGGAATCCGGACCCAGGTCCGGCCGTATGTCATTGCCATCTCGTAAAGGGCAGCCAGCAGGTCTATGGGGATGCCGATGGCGATATATGCGACCGGAAGCTCAAGGAGCAGGTTGTCCCGGCGTTCGAGTCGGGCGATGCAAAGCCCGGCAAGCAGCATTAGCGGAATATGGAAGACGGCATAGGCAAGGGGATACAGGGTGAATTCGCCCTTGGGTCCGACCTGGGCGACCGTGAGCAGAAAATGGAGCAGGATATCGAAAACGGCAATGGCGGCGAATGCGCCGGGCGAAGCAGCCAGACTGAATCGGCCGACCCCGCGGAAAAAGGCCATCCGGGTCCCGTTGCGGATGTTGGTCAGGATGCCGTCCGCCAATCCGGCCATGGATCGCCGGGGACCCCTGTCCGGTGTGTCCCCGTCCCGTCCGTGGGCGTCGGAATCCGGGATTTCAGCTATTTGGATTTCGTTCATTCGATAATTCCCCTTGCCCGGCCGCGTCATTAATTTTTCGCAACCATTCCAGCCAGCGCTCTTCACGGGGGAAACAAAAGGCAAAAGCCAGGAGGGACAGGCAGAAGAAGATATAAAAATCCCGGCGGGCGCCGTTAATCAGAAACAGGACAAGTCCATAAACGGCAATCGCTTCGCACAGGGCAAAGGAAATGGTAGAAGCGGAGACCAGTCTGCCCGTCGGAGTAAGCGGCCTGCCTGCCTGCGTTGTCCGTGCCCGGTTTTGCGAGGACAGGACGCTTTTGCGAAGGTACGGGATCATGGCAAAGTCCAGAGGGCAGACGCCGAGCAGCACCAGCCGCAGCTTGTCGAATACGTCCGGGGGAAGTGGGGAGAAACCGGCGAACGGAGCTTTGCTCCAGGTGATATACTCGACAAAGACGGCATAGAGCAGAACAGAGAAGATCATGACACAGCCGATGAGAACGGCCGTCCTGCGTCCTTTTGGCAGAGACTCATCCGTGGAATATTCCATACATTCTCCTTTCCGGCTTTGGTTACGTTTTGAACCCGATACGGATTCAGGTTCATTTTTCCCGCGAAAACCCGCCTACCCGGCCGCCGGACAGGCGGACCAGGTCGTCGGGCGCTATTTCCAGTGTCCTGTCGGAACGGCCTGCGCCGCAGTACAGCGTCGGCAGGATCGTCAGCACGTCTTTGTCGATCAGGAGCAGGACATCGTCCCCGGGCGAAAAGGGCGAGACGCTGCCCGGCTCGACGCCGAGGAGTTCCTCGACCTCCGCCGGAGAGAGGGCCGCAAGATCACGACGGTTGACGCCCACCAGGGCCGCCAGCCGGGCATAGTCAACCCTGCGGATGCCCCTGACCGCCGCCAGGACTATTTTGCCGCTCCTGGTGCGGAAGGCTACGGTCTTGACGATCCGCGCGACATCGAACGACAGGTTGCGTTCCGCATCCTCGACCGTTCGCGTTTCCTCGTGGGAGTGGAGGGCGAACCGAACGCCGCTTTTCGCCAGGATATCCGCGATCCGCCCGAATTCCATCGGTGATCTTACGCCGGTACTCATTTCAGATTCATTCCCGTTTTTCATGAAAAATCTGAATTATTTATTTCTCCCCTTAACGTTCGCTGCTGAGGGGGAATGACAGTTCGGTTTCCGGTTTCCTGCGCTTGCAAACGGGTCCGTTGAAAGTGCCTGAAAGGTGAGAATACAATGTAAATATACGGCTCATTAATTGGCTTCAAGCTACTATAAGGATTTCATAATGTCAATATTGTCATCTGTTTTCCTTTAACGAGAATCCAAATAGTTGTTCATTGCGAATAAATTTCGCGAGGTATAGAATTATATAATGGTTGCGGGAAACCACCACGGCTTTAGGAAATTCTTATGAAAAGGATACTTATCATATTTGTCCTGCTTCTTGCCGGTTGCGCCGCATACAGCCCGATGCCGCCCGGAGAAATGACCATATTGACGAAAATGGAAGCGCCGGGTCTTTCAAAACAGGAGATTTTCGACAAATCGGAGATCTGGATGGAAAGGCACCTGTTCTCCAGGGGAAAAATAATCCGCGAAGCCGACATGGGAACAGGCGTCATAGTCGCGAACGGATATATTAATTACCCGGCGGAGGGCAAACTCGAAGCGATACACAGGATACAGTATACCATCACGTTCGACATGAAAGTGAAAGTTGCCGATTCCGCGGTGACGGTTGCATTCAGCGACCTGCTGCTTGATATTCCCAGGAATTACCTCGTGTACGGCAGGTGGTGGCCACTGCAGGAGTACAGCGGCGGTTATTCCGAACCCATTGAGGACAGGGCGGATTTCGACGCGGCAAAGAGGGGGCTGCTGGAGGTTGCGGAAAAGCTCGGTGGATGCCTGAAGCTGAACCGGTGCGAATGAGCGCGCGGATATGGAGGCCTGATATGAGTGAACTGGCTGGGATGCAATGTGTTCCCTGCAGGGGCGGGGTCCCTCCGCTCATGGGGAAGGAGGTGGCCGACCTGCTGGAAAAGCTGGGGGGCGGCTGGCGGGTTGTGGACGAGCACCACCTGGAAAAGGAATATCGGTTCAAAGACTTCAGGGATGCCCTTGAGTTCACCAACAGGGTGGGGGAGCTGGCGGAGAACCAGGGGCACCATCCCGATATTTGCCTGGCCTGGGGCAAGGTCAGGCTGACTGTCTGGACGCACAAGATCAACGGGCTGACGGAAAGCGACTTTGTCTTCGCGGCGAAAGCCGATGCCCTCCTGTCCGGATGAATGCGGCGAATGGTGATACATTCCGATATTGACCGATATGTCCAAAATTGCTAGAGTGAACGCGCTATCGTGCCTGGAATCCGAACCGGGTTCCGTCGTAAAACGATGATTGCCTGAGAAGGATGCAGCAATGGGACGCAATGCCATGGGCCACGGGCCGGACTGTCCGGACAGAGGAAAATCCCGCAAGGAAAGGGCGGCTGTCATGCCCGGAGAAATTGTGATCGACGGGCTGCCGCTGGAAATGCTGGAGGCGATCCCGGAATATGTCATGATCCTAGGTCAGGACGGAACGTTGCTGACGGCAAACAGCCGGCTTCTGCGTGATTTCGGGTTGACGTTGCCGGAGATACTCAACAGGCGCCCGGGTGATATTTTCGGTTGTATCAATGCTCCCGGCAGTCCCGCCGGATGCATGACCGGCGAAAGCTGCAAGACTTGCGGGGCCGGAATTTCCATCACTGAAAGCCGGGAAAGAAATATCCGCGTATCCAATGAATGCCGCATAATATCATCGAAAGAAGGGTCGGCGGCCCTGGATTTCGAAGTAACGGCAACTCCATTGGTGATGGATGACACCCCGGTTATTTTTTGCGTGATGAAAGACATCAGCGCAGAAAAGCGCCGGCGGGTGCTGGAAAGGGTCTTTTTCCACGACGTGATGAACACCGTTTCCGGTATTTCCAGCCTGGCTGATTTGCTGGCCGGCGAAGAGGAAATCCCCCCGGACCAGAAAGCTATGTACATCCAATGGCTCGTGGACCTGTCAGGACAGCTGGGCGAGGAAATAAACCACCAGAGGAAGCTCCTGGCCGCGGAGCGGGGGGAACTGAAGCCGGATCTGGAGCCTGTCCGGATACTGGAGCTGATGCGGTCGGTGCACGCGCTCTATGCGACCCACACCGTCGCCCAGGATCGCAACCTCGTACTGGGAGGGGCTCCGGATGTTTTGATATTGAGTGATGCGTCCCTGCTGCGGAGGATTGTGGGGAACCTGGTTAAAAATGCGCTGGAAGCCGTCGCTCCGGGTGAAACCGTAACCATGTACTGCGACAATGCGGACGATAAGGTAACTTTCCATGTGCACAATCCCGGCGTCATCCCCCGGGATATCCAGATGCAGCTTTTTCAGAGGTCGTTCAGCACCAAGGCCGCGGAAGGCAGGGGCATCGGTACCTACAGCGTAAAGCTGTTCGGCGAGCGCTACCTGAATGGAAAGGTGTCTTTTTCGAGCAGTGAAGCGGATGGCACGATCTTCAGTTTCGAGCTCAGCTATCCCGAAACTTCCGGATCGGTCAATCGTATTGCCGGTGCCTGAAGATTTCAAAATACGGTGTCATCTCGACCCAAGGGAGAGATCTAAATGACCATGCTGATTTTACAAGATTTCTCTCTACGCTCGAAATGACAAATATGTAATCGTATTTATGAATTTGAGCACTTGCCGACCGTTTTTCATAATGGAGGATTGGGTATGAACGAGATGAATGCCGTCCCCTCGACATATTTCGCGCCTGCCGGACGCTCCCCGGGTAAGGTCCTTGGCTTGCTGCGGGGCAAGATCCTTGTGGAGAGGCTGCTGGCGCCAATGCTGGATGCCATACCGGACTGTACCCTGATCCTCAATCGGGAAAGGCAGATACTGGCCGCCAACGGCCGCATGCTCGAACTTTCCGGCCTTGCCGAATCGGAGCTGATCGGCAGGCGGCCCGGCGAGGCGCTGAACTGCATTCATGCCAATGACGGACCCGACGGGTGTACGACCGGCGTGCACTGTTCGACCTGCGGGGCAGTCCTGGCCATCCTGCAAAGCCAGGAACAAAACCGCCGGGCCGAAGGGGAGTGCCGCATTACTTTCGGTGCGGGCGGCATGTCGTGTATCGATCTGCACGTGACGGCGTCCCCGGTGGTTATCGCGGAAGTGCCGCTGACCGTCTGCGTGCTAAAGGACATAAGCGCCGAGAAGCGCCGCGGAGTTCTGGAAAGGGTGTTTTTTCACGACATGCTGAACACGGTGACGGGCATTTCCGGTCTGACCGCACTGCTTGCGGCCAATGAACGTCTGACCGCGGAGGAAGATGAAGAGTACCGGAACTGGCTTGTTGATCTGTCGGAAAGATTGATCGAAGAGATAAAGCACCAGCGAAAACTTCTGGCCGCGGAGAAGGGCGATTTCACGCCCGAATCGGGGTGCGTCCCGGTCATGGATCTGATGCGTGGTGTCCACAGGCTTTATGCAAACCATTCCGTTGCCCAGGACCGCAACATTGTGTTGGGTGAGGTGCCGGATATTTCAATAGTGAGTGATGGTTCCATACTGCGGAGAATTCTCGGGAACCTGGTGAAGAACGCGCTGGAAGCCGTCGCTCCTGGCGAAACCGTTACCATTTGTTGCGAAATTACGGACGATAAAATAACTTTTTACGTGCATAATCCCGGCGTCATGCCCCTGGAAGTCCAGCTGCAGCTTTTCCAGCGGTCGTTCAGCACCAAGGCCGCCGAAGGCAGGGGCATCGGCACATACAGCGCAAAGCTGTTCGGAGAGCGCTACCTGAAAGGAAAGTTAGCATTTTCGAGCAGCGAAGCGGAAGGAACCATTTTCAGCCTTTCCCTGCCTTTATCAATGCCGGATCGTACCCGGTAAACACCAGACCTCACAGTGAATCAAGGAGAAGCCGGATTTTCTCCGTTGCACTTTCCGGCAAACCCGCGTCGCCGGTTCCGATCATCCCGGCCAGTGTTGCTTTTACTAGGGCGCAGTGGCTTGCATAGAGGTCGCGTACCGTTTCCGGGACGAGCGGCAGCCAGCGGACGGCCCTGGCGTCGCTGCCCGCCTTCAAAGTCACCCTGGCCGCGGTTTCGGGGGGCAGATGGAGGTGTTTCGCCGTGGTCTCCATCCAGGCGTTGTCGGTGTTCCGCGGATCGTCGATGTATCCCCGGTAGATCAGTATGCCCGTTCCCATGTCAAGTGTGACTCCGGTCTCTTCACGGAGTTCCCTGGCGAGGGTTTTCGAGACCTCCTCACCCTTGTCCACCATGCCGCCCGGTATGGCCCACTGGCCGTTGTCGCGGCGCTGCACGGCAAGCATTTCTATCTGGCCGGTTTCGGCGTTTACCCTGGTAATAATCGGGTCGGCGGCATAATTCGGTCCCCATTTTCCAAGTAGTCCGCGCCCGGCGATTCCCGTCCTGCCAATCGGGTTCAGCGGCCTTCCGGCGTCATCGAACTTCAGGGGTCCGGCGAAACTTTCCGCCGGGATTTCTCCCACATTTGAAATATCTTCCGGGTCGGCCCATCCGCCGGGGTTTTTCGTGCAATCGTTCTGCAGCACGACCGGTGAAACATAATACGGCGGGTTATATCCTTTATAATTTGTTTCCCAGAGCACGTAAGCGTCCGGCACAGAGAACCTTTCCGGATATTCGAGAGGTTTTTCAATTCTGGACTTGATGTGCCAGCCCTTGGCCAGCGGATCGATAAAGAAGATTTCCTTTCCCATTTAAATTCCTCCTGGATCCGTGACGCCTGAACGCCGAGGCAAGCAGAATGCCGGGGTTTAAACGCCGCTGACGCAGTTTCATATCTGTTTCAAAGGGTGAACTTCGTCAGGCGGCCCCACTCACGGGGATGCAAAAAACCGGGGCGTTCCGCGCAGACGAAGGCGAGAAGGCGCCACGGATTCAGGTTCCTTTCAGAACCGGCTAATCGCCCTTTCGCCTGATGTAACCGAGAAACTCCTCCTTGGAAAGCTCCTTCTTCCTGACGAGGTGGTCTATCTGCCGGCTCATGGCCGTTCTCTCCCCTTCCTTCATGTTGTCTTTCACCAGTATGAAAAAGGGGACATTTCTCGTGCGAGGGTAGAGCCGGAGCCTTTCGAGCAGCTCGAAGGCGGACATGTCGGGTAGCATTAGCGTACTGAACGCCAGGTAGAACGG
The DNA here is from genome assembly GCA_035686205.1 of Geobacteraceae bacterium. GTDB lineage: Bacteria > Desulfobacterota > Desulfuromonadia > Geobacterales > Geobacteraceae > CAIWTU01. Next base: position 1,633 of record DASRZQ010000123.1, on the reverse strand, counting down.
ACTGGTCGATGCGAGAGCCAGCCCCTCCTTGCCGGTGTATGCCTTCACCACCTCGAAATCCAGCGCTTCTATCGCCTTCGACAACTGTTCCTCGCCGCTGCGGGAAACGATCAGTGCCCGAAGGTCCCACATCTGCGCGTCCTCGGCGAGACCCATGACGGCAAGTCTTTCCGCCATGTACTCGGAGTCGACCGGCACCGTGAAAAAACCGGCGCAGGGAAAGACCCCGCCCACCTTTCCCTCCATGCTCAGGTACAGGGGCAATATGGGTATATCGCGGGTTTTCGGAGAGGAAATGAGCCGGAGGAGTATTCCCCATCCGTCTCTCGAGAATGGCGAGAGGTCCAGAAGTATTCCCTGCGGTTTCGCTGTTTCCAGGTCTTCAAGTTTCGCCGGGCGCGATTTATAGCCTCCGTCCCTGAGATAGCCGCAAAGGGTGCTGCCCCTCCCGGCGCATCCTTCCTCCAAGCCAAGAATCCATATTTCGCGTTCCTGTTTAGCGTCCACTATTGGATCTCCCGTCCCGTAATATTGACGTTTCCGAAAGTTAGATACCATATTTTTCGGCAAGCGCAAAGAAATCTTTGGGAAATGCCTCGAAGATTGACAAACCGGAGGCCGCGCGTATACTGTAGCACTTCACGGAAACCGCGTCACGAGGCCGTGTATGCTTATCGATAAATTCTGAATAATTCATCTCGCGCCTGAGACAGCGGTTGTTCCACGAAGGACACGCAGTCGCACCAACGAACACGGAGGTCGTCACATGCCTGCCAAAGTTTATTTCACGGACATGCGGGCCGGAGTGAATGAGAATATTTTCGACAAGATCGGCAGGCTTCTGCATCGATGCGGCCTGGGGGAAAGGATAGCTCCCGGGGACCTGGTCGCGGTCAAGCTGCACTTCGGAGAAAAAGGCAATCATGCCTTCGTCCGTCCCGTTTTCATAAGGAGGGTCGTCGAGGAAATAAAAGGGCGTGGCGGAAGCCCCTTTCTTACCGATTCTTCGACGCTTTACCCGGGCGCGAGGAAGGAAGCGGTTTCGGCCCTGACCTGCGCCATAGAAAACGGCTTTGCCTATGCGGTTGTCGGGGCGCCCCTCATCATGTGCGACGGTCTAAGGGGACATACGGCGGCGGAGGTCCCGGTAGACGGCGAGATTTTCCGCACGGTGCCGATCGGCGCGGAGATAGTCGAAGCGGACGCGTTGGTGGTCGTGTCACATTTCAAATGCCATGAGCTGGCCGGGTTCGGCGGGGCGCTGAAGAATCTCGGCATGGGCTGTTCGAGCCGCCAGGGCAAGCTCCAGCAGCATTCAAATGTGGCCCCGGAGGTGGCAGAAGAAATCTGCACCGGCTGCGGATTCTGTCTCAAGGCCTGTGCCCATGACGCCATTCGCATCCTGGAGGGGAAGGCGCGGATATACCCGGAAAAATGCGCGGGCTGCGGCCGCTGCATCAGCGTCTGCCTGAAAAAGGCCGTGAAGATCAAATGGAACGAGGCCGCTCCCCTGGTCATGAAGAAGATGTGCGAATTCGCCCTGGGTGCCGTCAAGGGCAAGGAGGAAAAATCCATATACCTCAATTTCATCACCCAGGTTTCTCCCGCCTGTGACTGCTACGGCCATGCCGAT
>DASRZQ010000122.1:0-3115 GCA_035686205.1 Geobacteraceae bacterium | reverse complement strand
CATACGGAAAGCTGCTCACCACCATGATGATCGGCGTCGCCATGATCGAGTCTCTCGCGATCTACGCACTGGTTATCTGCCTGATCATCCTGTACGCCAACCCTTACCTGAAGTTTATCCCTGAAGCAGCCAAGGCTCTCGCGAAGTAATTTCCCGAAGCGGGGCGGAACAAAGAAAAGGGCGCGGTTTTCGATACCGCGCCCTTTTTGTTTGCCAATTAGCAACAATCCTCAACCAACTTCTCATCCGCCCCTTTGGGCACCTACTCCCTCATGGAGATGGGTAAAAAACATTGCTCTCATTCTTTTTCCAGCGTCTTCCTCAAATATTCCACAAGCAGCCTCACTCCCGTTCCGGTGGCCCCTTTCGGCAGGTAGTGCCTCCCCTTTTCTTCCCAGGCCGTGCCGGCTATATCCAGATGGGCCCATTTCGCATCTCCGACAAAACTCTTCAGGAACCAGGCCGCTGATATCGTCCCGGCGCTCGGGCCGCCCGCGTTTTTCATGTCCGCTATGTCGCTTTTCATCAGTTCCCCGAATTCCTCCCACAGCGGCAATTCCCAGACCCTTTCTCCCGTGGCTTCGCTGGCCTCTTGCAGCAAAGTCTTGAGGGAACCGTCATTTCCCATGAGCCCGGTGGCAAACCCGCCCAGAGCAACTATGCACGCACCGGTCAGGGTCGCGATGTCTATGATCGCCGAAGGCTTGTATGAAAGGGCATGATGAAGCGCGTCGCACAAGATCAGCCTCCCTTCGGCATCAGTATTGACAATCTCGATGGTCTGGCCCGACATTGACCTGAGCACGTCGCCCGGGCGGTACGCCCCTCCTCCCGGCAGGTTCTCCGCGGAGGGTATGAGCCCGACCACGTTTACCGGGAGCTTCATCGAGGCGACAGCCATGAGCGTCCCCATGACCACGGCGGCGCCGGCCATGTCGCTCTTCATCTTTTCCATGCCTTCGCGGGGCTTCAGGGATATTCCCCCCGAATCGAACGTGATCCCTTTGCCCACCAGTACGGCGGGTTCGGCATTCTCCGCGCCTCCCCGGTACTCCAGCGTCAGAAATCTGGGCTCCTGGTGGGAGCCGCGCGCGACCGCCAGCAGGGCTTCCATGGAATGCCTCTCCATTTCTTCCCTTTCCCAGACGCCGCACTTGAATCCGTGCCGGGCAGCCAATTCCACGGCCTTTTCCGCCAGATAGGAAGGGGTTGCGACATTTCCCGGCTGGGAAACCAGGTCGCGGGCGAAATAAACCGCGTCGCAGAGCGCCTTCGCCTCGGCAGCCGCCTTTTCGGCCTGATCGCCGGGAGTTTTTTCATCAAGCAGGATCGTAACCGTTTCGATTGCAATCTTCTCGTCCTGCTTTGTCTTGTAGTTGTCAAACGAGTAACCGCCCAAGCCAAAACCTTCCACGGCGGCCTTCACATAATTGACTCCATCCGGAAGAACCGCACCGATATTCTTTATACCGGGCATTCGCAGGGCCTGCATGGCGGTCCCGGTAGCCTGGCGCACCTTCTCGGCGGAAAGATCCGCTCTCTTGCCGAGTCCCGCCAGGATGACCCTTTCCGGGGTAATCCGGCCCAAAGTATGGACGAGCTTCACTTTATTGAGTGCGCCGGTAAATTCTTTCTGATTGCACAGCCCCGACAGGTATCCGCCCAGCTTTTCATCAATCGCGGCGAAATACGGCTCCTGTCCGCTATCCTCGAAACAGGCGACAACCAGGGCCTGACAGGCATGCTGCACGGGATTTTCGCAATTGCACTGAAATTTCATCACCATCCTCCGTAGGTTATATGTTGATTTTATATTACTTCGGACGGGCGATAATGTACAGCGGGTAAGAGCGATAAGCGCTCGAATACTGTTTTTCACCTGCCAGATGGCGGAATTATGCGGCTCCTATCCGGATTGTGACCGGTTTGGAAAGAGGTACAATTTAATTAGCAGTTGAAATAAGAAAGACAAAATTGTCTTGAAAAAACCGACTGCCGGCAAGAGGACAACATGAAGAAAATGGAACGAGGAAAGGAAGCCGCATTGACGCCGCATGAGCTCGAAAAACTCAGGCGCGGCTACTGGGAGCCGGAATTCTGGTTCGGCTATCACCGCGGGCTTAACAGGCTCCGGCATGGAAACATTTTCGGCAACGCCGAAGAGCACCGCTCCTGGAGCAGCATCCCGGACAGCCTGGATGAGGAGCCCTCCATCGAACGTATTGCCTGGGGCATCGGTTACAGGGCGGGATATATGGGAATGCAGGTGGAAGGCGCGGCGGAGAAGATCAGGGAGCTGATGAAATTTTTGAAGGATAAATACGGAGTTGAGGAAGTCTGACTGGTGTGTTACGGCCCCGTCGAACATACGGATGGAAATCGACCCACGCACCGGGCTTGTTCATGGATTCAAAGGTTTAAACAATTACCCCAGGGCGCGCAGGTCTTGACTCTTTTCCTTATTCGGTGCGGCTGGTGATCTCGATCAGGTGGTAGCCGAACTGGGTCTTTACCGGACCGAGGACCTTCCCGACCTCGCCGCTGAATACGACCTCGTCGAACTCCCTGACCATCTGTCCGGGACCGAAAGTCCCCAGGGCACCGCCCTGCCTTTTCGAGGGACAGAGCGAATGCTCTCTTGCGACATCGGCAAAATCGGCTCCCGCCTCGATCTGCTCCTTCAGTTTTTCACACAGTTCCTGACTTGCCACCAGTATGTGGCGTGCGCTGGCTCTGGCCATAACGTTCTCCCTTTTATTTTTTGCCATGTAATGAAATTCAACGACGGATTCAAAATGACGCCCGGCAAAAGGCGCGTTCAGCCTGAATTAAGACCGTACGGAACTTGCCGGCGATGCACTCGAATATGGCGCTGTACGACCAGCATAGCACAGGAAAAGAAAAAGCGACAAATGCTTTCGGCATTGCCGCTTTTCTGTTGTGCTGTTTTCAAGGTTATGAGTCCGGCCTGGGGGTCACATCAGTTAATCATGGTCCCAATGCCTGTGCCCCTCATGCCATCCCCTGTCGTATCCTCCGTGATGCCCGCCGTCGTCCCAGCCGTAAGGCCAGATAACGCAACCGGACAGCGATATCGCCGTCGCAATGAGAATTA
>DASRZQ010000121.1:0-11381 GCA_035686205.1 Geobacteraceae bacterium | reverse complement strand
GCGAAGATCGACCACCTCGCACGAAATCCCATCCTTTTCCAGCTCCGCGGCCGCCATGAGAGCGACAACTGTCATTCTCGAATAGGCAATGACGGTAACCGCATCCCCTTCCCGCTTTATCTCGGCCTTACCGAAAGGTATGTTGAAATCCGGGCTCTCCGGCACCTCTCCCTTGCTGTTGTACAGGAGCTCGTGTTCGAGGAACATCACCGGATTATTGTCGCGGATCGCGGTCTTGAGCAGGCCCTTGGCGTCGGCGGGCGTGGCCGGGACAACCAGCCTGAGACCGGGGCAGTGCATGAAGTACGACTCGAGGCTCTGGGAGTGCTGCGCGCCCAACTGGCTCCCGCCGCCGCCCGGCGCCCGAACCACGATCGGCAGCTCTACCTTGCCGGCAAACATATACCTTATTTTGGCCATGTGGTTGATGATCTGGTCCATGGCCAGAAGGGCGAAATTGACCGTCATCAGCTCGGCGACGGGCCGCAGCCCGCCCATTGCCGCTCCGACCGCAACGCCGATGATGGTGTTTTCGGAAATGGGGGTATCCTTGACGCGCTCTTCGCCGAACTCCGCGAGCAGTCCCCTTGTCACCTTGAAGGACCCTTCATAGAAAGCAACATCCTCACCCCAGACAACCACGGACGGGTCGAGGCGCATCTCTTCCTTCAGCGCCATGTTCAGGGCATCTCTGTATGTCATTTCGGCCACGGGCATTCCTCCTCGCCTGTCGGTGCATAAATATCGGTCCATACTTCGCTGTCATCCGGCCATGGAGATTCCTCCGCGAAATGGACCGCCTCTTTTACAATGGATGTCGCCTTCGCCCGGATGCAGGCAAGCGTCTCATCGGTTGCAATTCCTTCATCCACCAGCCTCCTGGCGAAATTCGGAATCGGGTCCCGTGACTTCCACAGCTCCACTTCGGCGGCGCTCCGGTATTTGCCCGGGTCTGCCATGGAGTGCCCCCTGAAACGATAGGTAATCGCCTCGACAAGGTAAGGGCGGGAATGTTCCCGCACCCATTCGGCGGCCCTTTTCACCGCCTGGTACACTGCAATAACATCCATGCCGTCGATCTTTTCCGAAGGTACGTCATAACCGCAAGTCCGCCGGTGGATATCGGGAAGCGCGGATGCGCGGTGCACCTCTGTGCCGATGCCGTAAAAATTGTTCTCGCAAATAAACAGGACCGGCAGGTCCCAGATCCTCGCCCAGTTGAGCCCCTCGTGGAAGTTCCCCTGGTTGACGGCGCCGTCTCCGAAGAAGCAGGCCGAGATCCGCCCTTCCCCACGGAATTTCGAGGCGAAGGCTAGCCCCACGGCAATCGGAAATTGTCCGCCGACGATGGCATACCCCCCCATAAAGGCCAGGTCCGCGTCAAACAGGTGCATGGACCCCCCCTTGCCCTTGCAGACACCGGAGTGCTTGCCGAAAAGCTCAGCCATGACCCGTTTCGGATCGAAGCCGCGGACGATGGCCTGGGGATGCTCGCGGTAAGCGCTGACAACGTAGTCATCCTTGTGCAGCCCGGCCGTTGCGCCGACGGCAACCGCCTCCTGGCCACTGTAAAGGTGCAGAAATCCCGTTATGTGCCCTTTCGTATACTGCTCGGCGCACGATTCCTCGAATTCCCGGCAGAGGGTCATCTGCTCGTAGAACCTCAAAAGATCGTGGTCCGGCAGTATCGCCCGCAGTTTGTTTTCCATGTTATCCTCGATACTTTCGTTCTGAATTCAAATAAATTTCATTGTAGGGGCGATCCTTGTGATCGCCCTTTCGGCAAGGGCAAACACGAGGTTTGCCCCTACACAAAACCCTTTTTCACATAATTCAGTGTTCCTCCGGCCAGCAGTTCCTTCCTCTCCCGCTCCGTGGCCTCCAGAATGGTAACAATAGTCCTGCCATTAACCGAAACCGGTATTTCTTTCTCCCCTGAAGTCACAAGCCGGCACAAATCGTTGAATGAAACCTTGTCTCCCTGGTTCAGGGTGTCGTAATCCGCCGGGTCTTTCAAAACCAGCGGCAGTACGCCGAAGTTTATCAGGTTCGCCTTGTGGATCCTGGCGTAACTCCTTGAGATTTTGGCGCGGATACCAAGATAGCGGCACGCCAGGGCCGCATGCTCCCTGGACGAGCCCTGGCCGTAATTTTCTCCTCCGACGACGATGCCGTTGACCTTTTCCTTTGCCCTCGAATGAAATTCGGGATCAATCTGCTCGAATACGAACTGGCTGATCGCGGGGATATTGCTCCTGTACGGCAGGACCTTGTTACCGGCCGGCATGATGGTATCGGTGGAGATATTGTCGCCGACCTTCAGGATAACCGTTGTTTCCATGCTGTCAGGCAGTGCTTCGAACTCAGGGAAAGGGACGATATTCGGCCCGGTGATTATCTCGATGGAGCCGGTGTCTTCGGGAGGCATGATAATGCCGGAATCGTCGAGAACATATTGTTCCGGATTCTCCACACGGGGATACGGAGCATATTCCTCCAGCCTCCGCGGGTCGGTGATTACCCCGTATACTGCCGCCGCAGCAGCGGTTTCAGGCGAACAGAGATATACCTTGTCGTCTCTTGTGCCGCTGCGCCCGGGGAAGTTGCGCGGAAAAGTGCGCAGGCTCACCTGGTTCGTTCCCGGCGCCTGGCCCATGCCGATGCAACCCAGACATCCCGGCTGGTGGATCTGGGCGCCGGACATGAGAAGCGTGACCACCCCTCCCTCGACAGCCACATTTTCCAGGACCTGGCGGCTGCCGGGATTGATGTTGAAGGAGACATGGCCGGCGACCTTCTTGCCTTCCATAATCCGGCAGACCGTCATCAGGTCGCGGAAGGAGGAGTTCACCGAACTGCCGACAATAACCTGGTCGACCCTGGTCCCCTCGACATCCTTTACCCGCACGACATTGTCGGGGGAAGACGGACAGGCAACAAGCGGTTCGAGGGTTGACAGGTCAATTTCGTCGTATTCGTCGTAGATCGCGTCTTCATCGGCACCAAGCGCCGTCCAGCATACTTCCCGTCCCTGGGAGGCCAGGAATTCCTTCGTGCGCCCGTCGGATGGGAAGACGGATGTGGTCGCGCCCAGCTCCGCGCCCATATTGCCGATTGTCGCGCGGTCCGTTGCCGACAGGGTGGCAACGCCCGGCCCGTAATATTCTATTATCTTGCCTACCCCGCCTTTGACCGTGTGCCGCCTAAGCATCTCCAGGATCACGTCCTTGCCGGACACCCAGTCGGGAAGCCGTCCGGTGAGCTTTACTCCCATGATCTTCGGGCACTTGAGGTAAAACGGGTAGCCGGCCATCGCCAGGGCCACGTCCATGCCCCCGGCGCCTATGGCCAGCATGGACAGCCCGGCGGCGGTCGGGGTATGGGAATCCGCGCCCAGCATCACCTTCCCCGGTACACCGAAGCGCTCCATGTGCACCTGGTGGGAGACGCCGTTGCCCGGCTTGGAAAGGATTATGCCGAATTTCTGCGCCGCCGTGGTGAGAAAAACGTGGTCATCGGCGTTCCTGTTGTCGGTCTGGAGAAGGTTGTGGTCGATGTATTGTGCGGCCAGTTCCACCTTGACCTTCGGCGCCCCCATGGCGATAAATTCGAGCATCGTCATCGTTCCGGTTGCGTCCTGCAACAGGGCGTGGTCTATCTTCAGGGCTATCTCTTTTCCGGGAATCAGCTCACCCTCGACCAGGTGGGCTTCAAGTATTTTCGTTGTCAGGTTCTTACCCATATAACACCTCTGAAAGCGGCTAAGGGCTAAAGGCAAATGGCTAAGGGAAAAATCCTTTTAGCCTTTCACCTTTCGCCCTTTGCCTGAATTATTCATGCATGTATCGTCCTTTTTTCAACGTCCAGCGCCGCCTCCTTCATGGCCTCCGACAACGTCGGATGGGCGTGGAAAGTCAGCGCTATGTCCTGGGCGCTGCCGCCGTAGCTGATGACGGTTACCGCCTCGGCAATCATTTCGGAAGCCCGCGGGCCAAGGATGTGCACTCCCAGCACCCTGCCGGTGTCCCGGTGGGCGAGCACCTTGACGAATCCGTCCGTTTCGTCCATGCACCTGGCCCTTCCGTTGGCGGCAAACGGAAACTTGCCGGCGACGTACGGAATATCCCCGTTCTTCAGCTCTTCCTCGGTCTTCCCGACCGATGCCGCTTCCGGCCAGGTATAAACGATGCCGGGAATGAATTCGTAATCCACCTGCGAAGCCTGCCCCGCCAGGCGCTCGGCGAACACCACTCCTTCCTCCATTGCCTTGTGGGCCAGCATGGGACCCGCTATCAGGTCGCCGATGGCATAGATGCCGTCCACAGTGGTTTCATAGTTCATGTCCACAGGTATGCGACCCTTTTCATCCAGCCCGATCCCCGCCTCGGACAAACCGAGATTCGCCGTCAGCGGTTTTCTGCCAACGGCAACAAGGATCTTGTCGCAGGGTATTTCTTCGATCTTGTCGCCGGTCTTGACGGAAACCATGGCCCAGTCGCCCTTTATATCCGCGCCGGTCACGGTCGCCTGGAGCATGAAATTCATCCCCTGCTTTTTCAGGGACGCGGCCAGTGCATCGGCCAGTTGCCTGTCGGTATTGGGAAGTATACCGGGCAGCATCTCCGCGACGGTAACCTTGGCCCCCAGCCGGCCCCAGACCGAGCCGAGCTCCAGCCCGATAAACCCGCCGCCAACGACCAACAGGTGCTCGGGAACGTCCGTAAAGCACAGGGCCTCGCGGGAGCTGACTACGGTTTTGCCGTCGAATGGGAGAGAAGGGAGTTCCACCGGCCGGCCACCGGTGGCTAGAAGTACGTGTTTCCCGTTGATCAGCACGGGAATGGCGGGACTGTCCTTGGTCGTCACCGCGACGACCTGCAGGCCGTCACCCCTGGGCCCGGCTAGTTTCCCGGCGCCGTTGAAGCGTGTTATTTTATTCTTTTTAAACAGAAACGAAATGCCGTCCGTAAGCTTTCTTACTATGGCATCCTTGCGCCCCATCATTTTCGCCAGATCGAGTTTTGGTTCGCTGATTTCGATGCCGTGTGCGTCAAACCGGTTCTTTGCCATGGAGAACAGTTCACTGGAATCGAGCAGCGCCTTGCTAGGTATGCATCCTTCGTTGAGGCAGACCCCGCCGAGGCTTTCCCGCATTTCCACCACGGCCGTTTTCATGCCGAGTTGCGCGGCGCGGATGGCGGCCACATAACCTCCCGGCCCGGCGCCGATAACGATCAGATCGTAAATGTCTTCAGGCATCTGGTTCCCTCCGTATTTCAGTGTCGTGCGGTTTTTCCAGGTACTCAATTTCAAAAATACGGCAACGTATTTGTCATTTCGAGCGCAGCGAGAAATCTTAAGAAATAAGCCTGGTGCTCAAGATCTCTCCCATCGGTCGAGATGACACCATATTTTTAAAATGAAGTACTACGCTTCGAGCAGCATCTCCTCGGGCTCCTCGATCAGCTCTTTTATCATCTTCAGGAACCCGACCGCCTGCCTGCCATCGATGATCCGGTGGTCGTAGGTGAAGGCCAGGTACATCATCGGCCTGACAACCACCTTCCCGTCCCTGGCCACGGGCCGGTCCTGGATCGCGTGCATTCCCAGGATACCGCTCTGGGGCGGGTTGAGCATCGGCGTGCTCAACAGGGAACCGTATACCCCGCCGTTGGTGATAGAGAAAGTCCCGCCCTCCAGGTCGGATATATTCAATTTGTTCGTCTTCACCTTTTCCACGAAATCGTCAATGGATTTCTCAATCTCGGCGAAGTGGAGACGGTCGGCATCGCGTATGACGGGAACGACCAGCCCCTTATCCCCGCCAATGGCTATCCCGATATCGTAGAAATGCTGATATACGATGTCGTCGCCCTCAATCCGCGCGTTCACGTCGGGATATTCCTGCAGGGCCTCGACGCAGGCCTTGACGAAGAAGGACATGAAGCCGAGCGCCACGCCGTGCTTCTTTTTGAAATCCTCCCGGTGCTTCTGCCGTAGGGTTATGACACGGCTCATATCTGCTTCATTGAAGGTGGTCAGCATGGCCGTCTGCTGCCTGGCGGCCAGCAGCCTTTCGGCTATCCGCTTGCGGATCGGGGACATTGTTTTCCGCGTCACACGGTCTTCCGTTTCCACTTTGTCCGGCACGGGAGCCCCGGAGCGCACCTCCTCGGGCCGCGCGGCCTTTACACCAGGTTCTTCCGCCGCTTCCGCCCTTTTCTTGCCGGGCTCCTGTACTCCTTTTTCCGCCTTCAGTCTGCTGAACAGGTCCTCCACGGTGACCCTGCCGCCCTTGCCCGTACCCCTGATCTCCCCGGCCTTCAATGCGTGCTCGCGGGCCATCTTGCGCGCGGCCGGCGAGATTGGTCCGGCAGCTTCGGCGGCACCGGCCGATGGTTCCGGAGTATCTTTGCCGGCGGCTGCCGCGGCTTCCGTTTTTGAAGCGGGGGTTTCATTGATGACCCCGATCACGCTGCCGATCTTGACCGTCTTTCCTTCCCTCGCCCGGATCGACAGTATGCCGTCCGCTTCGGCGTTCAGCTCGATGGTGATCTTGTCCGTTTCTATCTCGCAGAGAGGCTCGTCCTTGTGGACCGTTTCGCCGTCTTTTTTGTGCCACTTCACCAGCAGCCCTTCGTAAACGGATTCACCCACCTCGGGGACTTTTATTTCCATGCAAAACTCCATTTTTGATGCCATTGGTATGGAACTTTTATCGTCTCGTTTTGTCATTCCGACCAAAGGGAGGAATCTTCACTTTTCAGCCAGCTTATTAAGATCCCTCCCTGCTGGTCGGGATGACAATTCGGAGTCCGTGCGAGCTAATAATCTCAATTGAAGCGATATTCCGTCGAACCGTAAAGGCAATGAACTTTGCAACCACCCCCGCCCTTGCGGGCTCCCCCTCCTGATTCATGAAGGGGCTGGGGGGAGGTGGCTTTGATAAAGCGCTGCCGGATCAACCCGGTCGTAGACCGAACACTTCCTCGACAATCCGCGCCTGCTCGATCTTGTGCTGCCGGTGCGAACCGACGGCGGGAGTGGCGTCCTCCTTCCTGCCGATATACGCCGGGTCCCTGCCCAGGATTTCGGCCAGGTACGGACGGATGAACATCCAGGCCCCCATATTGCGTGGCTCTTCCTGGACCCAGGAAAAGCTTCCCGCCTTCCGGTAACGGGAAATTTCCGCCCTGAGCAGGTCCGCGCGGAGCGGATACAACTGCTCGACGCGGATTATCGCCATGTCCTCCCTGCCTTCCTTCATCTTTCTTTCAAGCAATTCAAAGAATATTTTACCAGAACAGATTAGAACTACATTAATTTTTTCGGGATCTTCCGCCCCCGGAAGAATTTCCTGGAACCAGCCGTCCGTGAATTCATCCAGGCGCGAAACGCAAAGCGGGTGCCGGAGCAGGCTTTTCGGCGTGAAGACGACAAGCGGTATGCGGAAAGGCTGCTTCACTTGCCGTCGCAGCAGGTGAAAATACTGCGCCGGGGTCGACGGAAAGACAACCTGTATGTTATTTTCCCCGCAAAGCTGCAGATAGCGCTCTATCCTGGCGCTGGTATGCTCGGCCCCCTGCCCTTCGTAACCGTGCGGCAGCAGCATGACCAGGCCGCAGCCCCTGGACCATTTGGTCACGCCACTCGCTATGAACTGGTCGATGATCACCTGAGCCCCGTTGGCGAAGTCCCCGTACTGTGCCTCCCATATGGTCAGCGCCTCGGGCGCTTCCTCCGAGTAGCCGTATTCGAAACCCAGGACGCCCTCTTCCGACAGCATGCTGTCGAACGGACGGAAAGCCGTGCCGCGGGCCGCGACCGAATCATATGGCACAAACTCTTTTTCCGTGCGAATATCTATCAGGACGCAGTGTCTCTGGTTAAATGTTCCCCGCCTGCTGTCCTGGCCGCTCAGCCGCACCGGGACGCTTTCTCCGAGGAGACTCGCGAAAGACAGGGATTCGGCATTCGCCCAATCGATGTTTTCCCCTTTTTCCACAGCTTCTCGACGTTTTTTCAGCAGGGTAACGATTTTGGGGTGCGGAGTGAAGTCCGCTGGCATGACCGCAAGGGTATCCGCCAGTTTTTTCAGCGTCTTGCCGGGAACTCCGGTCTCGACTTTCGCCGGGGCATACTCCCGCTGGTAGGCGCTCCAGAGTCCCTTGAACCCTGCCCCCTTGGGAACCGGCTGCTTCTCGAAAGCGCTTTCCAGCCGCGCCGTAACTTCCCTCTCCATTTCCCCGATCAGCCGTATGTCGGTTCCCTCTTCCGCCAGCGCATCGGCATACAGCCTATGCACAGGAGGGCGGTTCCTAATTTTCTCATACATGAGCGGCTGGGTAAAATACGGTTCATCTCCCTCGTTGTGGCCGTGCCTGCGGTAGCAGATCAGCTCGATTACCGCATCCCTGGCAAATTTCCGCCTGTATTCGACGGCGAGTGCCGCAACGTGCGCCACGGCCTCCGGATCTTCCCCGTGGACGTGAAAAATGGGCGCCATTATCATCTTCGCCACGTCGGTGGCGTACTGGGTAGACCGGGCCTCCGACGGGGGAGTCGTAAAACCTATCTGGTTATTCAGGACGATATGGAGAGTGCCCCCCGTTCCATACCCTTCCAACTGCGACAGGTTAAGGGTTTCGGCCACTATGCCCTGGCCGGAAAAGGCCGCGTCGCCGTGGATAAGCACGGGCATTACCACGCCTTTCGCGGCGTCGCCGCAACGGTCCTGCCTTGCCCTGGTCTTCCCCTCCACGACCGGGTCGATGGACTCGAGGTGGCTCGGGTTCGGCTCCATGGAAATGTGTATCCGCGTTCCACCGGGCAATGCCAGGTCGGCCGAACATGAACTGTGGTACTTGACGTCGCCGTCACCGATGAATCCGGTTTCGCCGCTGTCCCTGAATTCGGCGAAAATGTTCTCGAAGGGCCTGCCGAATATATTGGCCTGGATATTGAAACGACCCCGGTGGGCCGTCCCCAGGATGATATCCGTAACTCCGAGCCGTCCGGCATGGTTGACGACCGTGTCCAGTAAAGGGATGAGGGTCTCGCCGCCTTCCAGCGAGAATCGAGTCTGCCCGAGAAATTTCCTGTGGAGAAAGCTTTCGAAAAGGGCCGCTTCCTGGAGTTTCCTCAAAATGAACAGCTTGGCTTCAGTGGAAAACGAAGGTTTGTTCCTGACGGTTTCCATCCGTTCGATGAGCCACTCCCTCTCCTCGGGTTCCTGGATATGCATGAATTCGACCCCGATGGAGCGGCAGTAGGTTTCACGCATTATCCGCAGAATCTCCCGCAGGGTTGCTTCCTGTTTGATGAATTTCCTGATGCGAAAAACCGTGTCAAGGTCCGTTTCATCGAGGTCGAACTCTTCCATCCGGAGCAGGGGGTGATCGGTCCTGCACGGTGAAAGGGGGTCGGTGCAGGCCATCAGGTGACCGAGGCTGCGGAAGCGGAAGATCAGAGACTGCACCCCGCACAGTTTGAAGGCCGGTCCCGGCTCCAGAAATTCCCTTCCGGACGGATACGCTTCCGCAAGCTCGAATCCCTGGAAGAAGGCGTTCCATTCCGGAGACAGGAGTTCCGGGGATTCCTTCCACAATATGTACTGCGACTCGATCCATTCAGGGCTGATATTGCCGGTAAAACTCATCGGGAAAACCTCTGGGTTACGATTTCATTAAGTATAACAAACTGAAGACCGCTTTCAAACAAAAGTACCTTATCCAGTCCCGTAAAACAAGGATTTCCCGTTCAACGGCGCGCTGTCCGGACCTTTTCGCGGGCCATCCGGGACGCCGGCAAAATCTGATTGTCTTCCCGCCCTGGCGTGTGTTATCTTTTTCAAGCCCTGATTACCAGATATTTTATCACCACCCCAGCCTGGCGGGCAACCCCTCCTGAATCAGGAGGGGTTGGGGGGAGGTAGCACAACATTGTGAATTAATTCTTCATCACAAGGAGCAACAATGTCCGGATCCTTTACTCCTCATGCCGTGCTGGTAACCGGCGGCGCGGGATTTATCGGCTCAAATTTTATCAATCATTTCATGGCAGGCAATCCCGGGTGCCGCGTCGTCAACCTCGACACGCTCACCTACGCGGGCAACCTAGAAAATCTCCGATCCGTAGAGAATAAATCCAATTACCGCTTTGTCAAAGGCGACATCAGCGACGGCGGACTGGTCGCCGCCCTTCTCCATGATGAGAAGATAGACGCGGTAGTCCATTTTGCCGCCGAATCCCACGTTGACCGCTCCATCATGGGACCTGAAGTCTTCGTCAGGACCAACGTTCTCGGCACGCAGATTCTCCTTGAAGAAAGCCGCAAGCACCTGCAGTCGGGATGCGTGGACGATTTCCGCTATCTGCAGATTTCCACGGACGAGGTGTACGGGAGCCTCGGTAAAACCGGATATTTCACGGAAGAAACGCCGCTCGCGGCAAACTCCCCCTATTCGGCAAGCAAGGCGGGCGCCGACCTCCTGGCAAGGGCCTACCATGAAACCTTCGGGTTTCCGGCCCTTACGACGCGCTGCTCCAACAATTACGGCCCGTACCAGTTCCCCGAGAAGCTCATCCCCCTGTTCGTCACCAGGCTGCTCGAGCACCGGACGGTGCCGCTGTACGGCGACGGCGGCAACGTCCGTGACTGGCTGCACGTCGACGACCACTGCCAGGGCGTCCAGCTCGTGGTGGAGCACGGGGTCGCGGGAGCGGCGTACAACATCGGCGGAGGCGAGGAGCTGTCCAACAAGGCGCTCACCCAGCGGATCCTCGACGCGATGGGCGCGGGGTGGGACCAGGTCGAGTACGTCGCGGACCGCCCGGGGCACGACCGCCGCTACGCACTCGACGACGCACGTGTGCGCGCCCTCGGCTACCGCCCGCGGCACACCTTCGCCGACGGGCTGGCCGAGACCATCGAGTGGTACCGCACGAACCAGGCATGGTGGCGCCCGCTGCTGGTGGGGGCACCGTGAGGGGCGCCCGCTGGCTGGTGACCGGGGCGGGTGGCCAGGTCGGCAACGAGCTCGTCGGGCTGCTGCGGTCGCGCTCGATCGTGGTCATCGCCTTGGGCCACGCCGACCTCGACGTCACGGACGAGCGCGCGGTGCGAGCGGTCGTCCACACCTACCGGCCCGATGTCGTCGTCAACGCGGCGGGCTACACCGACGTGGACCGGGCCGAGAGCGAGCCCGAGCTGGCCCACGCGGTGAACACCGTGGCGCCGGGGCTGCTCGCGGCGGCTGCCGCCGAGGAGGGCGGACGGCTGCTGCACATCTCCACCGACTACGTCTTCTCGGGGCGCGACGCCGCCGGCAGGCCCTACGACGAGGACGATCCGACGGACCCGATCAGCGTCTACGGGCGGA
>DASRZQ010000120.1:0-8640 GCA_035686205.1 Geobacteraceae bacterium | reverse complement strand
GGATTCAGGAGAAAGGCGTGCGCGGAAGGGGGAAAAGGGGACAGGCTACTTTTTAATGTGCTGTTAAAAAATTAAAAACAACTGCATCCATTTTCCCTGGCGGTTATTGCTCCTTTCCCCGCCTAATCGTCTCGATCCCCTTGAGAATGTTATCTTCCGTCTTTTCGCTTATGCCCCGCATTCCCGACAGACGGTGTTCCCTGACTGCCTGTTCGAGCTCTTCCAGGTTCGTCACGTGGAGCTGTTCGTGGAGGAGCCTGGCGGTTTTGGGACCGAGGCCGGGAACGGCCAGAAGGTCAAGAAGGCCTTGCGGAACTTCCGCTCTCATATTTTCGAAAGCGTGCATCCGGCCCGTCCGCAGATATTCCCCGATTTTGGCGGCAAGTTCCTTCCCGATGCCGGGGATATCCAGCAGTTCTTCCCCGGACAACTCCTCGACGCTCCCTGAGAGTCCCTCGATATTCAGGGCCGCACGCCGGTAGGCCCGTATCTTGAAGACATTTTCCTTCCTGAACTCAAGGATGTCCGCCATGGCGGAAAATATCCGTGCAATTTCCCGATTTTTCAATAGGTCGTCCCGTTTCCTGATCGTCTGCCGGCTCTTCAACAAAGCCATCTCAAAGAAAAGTATACTTGATAATCGCCACTGAAAAAGGATGGACAGGGAAAGGCGGCGTGCGTAGTTCCATGATCTAATTTTCGTGGGCGGGCATGGCTGCGAAATGTTAAATCTTTTTGGCGCGGCTTGCGGAAACAATCAAATTTGCTAAACTTAAAAGCAGTTTGTGCCCATCCGGAAACCCCCGAAAATCGGGTCGGGGTGAGCGAATACATGTCAGGCATTTGTCAAACAACCAGTTCCGAAACTGGAGGATTTAGAGATGCCAAAGACTACAAGGCTTTACAACTCTCCCCTTAAATATCCTTTACTTCCGCCGTATTCGATATATTGCATTTTGTCGAGATTGACGAAATTCATTTCCTCACGGCCTTAAACTGCCGTCTTTTATTTGCCGTAAGTAAAAATTGGCATCCCGGCTGCGATGATACGCCGCCGGAAATCAACCTCCCGGAGGAGGAAAATATGAGCGCCGCAGATGTGGAAGACAAGGGATTGCAGTACATAAAGCAAGGGACGGGAACCGCCGACCCTAAGGCAACCGGGGCCGCCCTGAAGCGCCAGGCGGAAGAGCTCGCCAAGCTCGGGGCGGAAAAGAAGCCCGCCGAAAAAGGCAAGGCCGCGGCCGACTCGCCCTTTATCCAGGTGGACCGCGCGCTGAAACGCTGCCAGTACAGCCAGGACGCCCTCATCGAGGTGCTGCACGCGGCCCAGGAGACCTTCGGCTTTCTGAGCGACGAGACCATGACGTACATAGCCCATGCGCTGAAGCTGCCGCCCAGCTGGGTTTACGGGGTTGCAACCTTCTACCACTTCTTCAATCTGAAGCCCCTGGGCGAGCACACCTGTACCATCTGCATGGGCACCGCCTGCTTCGTCAAGAGGGCCGGCGACATCGTCGAGACCCTGGAGAAGGAGTTCGACGTCAAGGCAGGGGAAACAACGGCGGACGGCAAACTGAGCGTCAACATCGCGAGATGCCTGGGCAACTGCGGCCTGGCGCCGATGATCATCCTGGACGGCGAGGTCCATGCCCGGCAGACGCCGGAATCCATGCTGGAGCAGTGCAAGAAACTGGTAAAAGGCTCTTAAACGGGAGCGCAGGAGGACAATAAAACAATGACTCGTGAAGAACTGCAGGCCATGGCTCAAAAGGAGCAGGACAAACGCAAGGCTTTCCGGTGCCGCCTTCTCGTCTGTTACAGCACTCCCTGCATCTCGTCGGGAGCGGAAGGAGTCCGCAAGGCACTGGTGGACGCGGTAAAATCCCGCAAACTGGACGTCGATATAGACGTGACGTGCACGGGCTGCGTGGGCCCCTGCAGCCGCGGTCCCCTTGTCACCGTGCAGCTCAAGGGGCAGGAAGACATCATCTATGAGCATGTCACTCCGGAGTTCGCGCTGCTGATCCTGGAGAAGCACGCCGTCGGGGGTGAAGCGCTAAAGGAAAACGTCCTGCCGAAGGACCTGCCGTTTTTCACCAAGCAGCTCAAGGTGGTCCTTGCCAACAGCGCCTACATCGATCCGGAAAGCCTCGAATCCTACGTGGGTGCGGGAGGCTACACGGCCCTGCTCAAAGTCCTTGAGGAAATGACCCCCGAACAGGTCGTCGAGGAAATCAAGAAGAGCGGCCTGCGCGGACGGGGCGGCGGCGGATTCCCGACCGGCCTCAAATGGGACCTGGTACGGAAAGCGAAGGGCGATAAAAAATACCTGGTGGCAAACGGCGACGAAGGAGACCCGGGCGCCTACATGGACCGCACGACCATGGAGTCCGACCCGTTTCTGGTCATCGAGGGAATGGCGATAGCCGCCTATGCCGTCGGCGCCGACCAGGGCTACATCTACGTCCGCGCCGAATACCCCCTGGCGGCGGAAAGACTGAGAAAAGCCATCAAGATGGCCGAAAAGGCGGAGATCCTGGGCAGTCGCATCTTCGGCAGCAACTTCAGCTTCCGCATCGATATCCGGTTCGGGGCAGGGGCCTTCGTCTGCGGGGAAGAGACCGCGCTTCTCACCTCTGTCATGGGGCGCCGCGGACAGCCCTATCCGCGTCCGCCGTTTCCAGCCAACAGCGGTCTATGGGGATGTCCGACCCTGATCAACAACGTCGAGACGTTCGGCAACATAGCGCCTATCATCAACCGCGGCGGCGACTGGTATGCGAGCATCGGCACCGAAAAGAGCAAGGGCACCAAGATTTTCGCCCTTGCCGGTGAGATCAACAACACAGGGCTGATCGAAGTCCCCATGGGCATTACGCTGCGCGAGGTCGTCTTCGACATCGGCGGAGGCATACCCAAGGGCCGGGAGTTCAAGGCCGCCCAGACCGGCGGCCCCAGCGGCGGCTGCATCCCGGCGACCTACCTGGATACGCCGATCGATTACGAGAATCTTGCCGCGCTCGGCTCCATCATGGGCTCAGGCGGCCTGGTCATCATGAACGACAAGAGCTGCATGGTCGACGTGGCCAGGTTCTTCATGGATTTCTGCCGCGACGAGAGCTGCGGCAAATGCATCCCCTGCCGTGTCGGCACATCCCAGATGCTCCGCATCCTGCAAAGGATCTGCAACGGCAGCGCCCTGATGGAAGACCTGGACAAGCTCCAGGAACTGGGCAAGATGGTCCAGGATACAAGCCTCTGCGGCCTGGGCTTCACCTCTCCGAACCCGATCCTGAGCACGTTGAGATATTTCCGCGAAGAATACGAGGCTCACATAAGGGACAGGAAATGCCCGGTCGGCGTCTGCCCGGTAAATGAGATACCGCTGAGGGAACTTGTGCATGAACTGCCGCGACGGATAAAAGAAGCGGCGAAATCGTGATCGGAGGTAAGCCGATGTTAGTCATCACTTTGACCATAAACGGGCAGGAAGTGAGCGCTCCCGCGGGGGCGACGCTTCTGGAGGCTTGCAGACAGAACGGAGTCGACCTTCCCACCCTTTGCCACCTGGAGGGACTCACCCCCGTCGGGGCCTGCAGGCTCTGCCTGGTCCAGGTCGAAGGGCAGAGAAGGCTTGTGCCCGCCTGTACCACCGAAGCCCAGGACGGCATGAAGGTCCAGACCCACACCGACCAGTTGAAGGAATACCGCAGGATGATCCTGGAGCTGCTTCTTTCCGAGCGCAACCACATCTGCTCCGTCTGCGTGGCGAACGGCAGCTGCGAGCTGCGGGCGCGGTGCGCCGAGCTGGGGGTCGATCACACGCGTTTCGAATACCGCTGTCCGGATCTGCCCTCCATTGACCTGACCCATGAAAGAAACGGGCTGGACCACAACCGGTGCATAAGCTGCACCCGCTGCATAAGGGCGTGCGACCAGATCGAGGGCGCCCATACCCTGGACATGCAGGGACGCGGCGTCGACAACCGCATCATCATCGACATGCACGAGAAGTGGGGCGGGAGCAAGACCTGCACCAAGTGCGGCAAGTGCGTCAACGTCTGCCCCACCGGCACCCTGTTCTGGAGGGGCTCCACAGTGGCCGAGATGCAGAAGGACGTGGGTTTCGTCCACTGGATCAAGGAAGGGCGGGAAAAGAAGCAGTGGAGTGTCATTTAAAATCAAACCTGTGAAGGGATAGCGCGATGGCAAACAAAGTTAGACTGGCAACCGTTTGGTTGGGCGGCTGTTCCGGCTGCCACATGAGTTTCCTCGACCTTGACGAGAAGCTGATCGATCTGGCCGACAAGATCGAGCTGGTCTACAGCCCGATCGCCGATGTGAAGGAATACCCCGAAAATGTGGATGTGGCGCTCATTGAGGGGGCCCTGTGCAATACCGAGAACCTGGAGCTGCTGCTGCGGATCAGGGAGCGCACCAGGATACTGATCAGCTTCGGCGACTGCGCCGTAACCGGCAATACGCCGCAGCTGCGCAACAAGCTGGACATCGACGACGTGCTGACCAAGGTCTACCAGGCAGGACCGGGAAGCATCCCGAAGGGGCCGGAGGCGGTGGAGATACTGCCGGTGCTGCTTCCCAAGGTATATCCGCTGCATGCGGCCGTACCCATCGATGTCTTTCTGCCGGGCTGCCCGCCGGACCCGGACCGGATATACAGGGCGGTTGCCGCGCTGCTAGCCGGCGAGAAACCGCAGCTGCCCGCTGAAGCGATTACGTTTGGCTAGGAAGGAGCATGGGAATTATGGCAAAGAAAATACATATCGAACCCGTCACCCGGATCGAGGGGCATGCTAAAGTAACCATCCACCTGGACGACGCCGGAGCCGTGACCGAGGCCCGGCTGCACGTGGTCGAGTTCCGCGCCTTCGAGAAGTTCTGCGTCGGGCGGCCCTTCTACGAAATGCCCGGCATCACCAACCGCATCTGCGGCATCTGTCCGACCAGCCATGCGCTTGCCTCGGTAAAGGCGGGTGATGCAATCATGGGGGTGGCGGTCCCGGAAACGGCGGTGAAGCTGCGCAAGATCATGAACTGGGGCCAGTTCGTGCAGAGCCATGCCCTGAGCTTTTTCCACCTCAGCGCGCCGGACCTGCTGCTGGGGTTCGACAGCGACCCGGCGACCCGCAACGTGATGGGGCTGATTCAGAAATTCCCCGACGTGGCCCGCAAGGGAGTGCGGTTGAGGGGTATAGGGCAGGAAATCATCCGTGTCGTCGCCGACAAGAGCATCCACCAGGCATGGGCCGTGCCCGGCGGGGTACGCGAACCGCTTACCGAGGAAAAACGGGACTACATCAAATCGCTCCTGCCGGAGGCCTACGATACCATCGACATGTCACTGAATCTCCTCAAGGGCAGTTTCGACAAGTTCAAGGAGGACGTGGAGATCTACGACTTCCCGTCCATGTTCGCCGGTCTGGTCACATCCGATGGCGGGCTTGAGCACTACGACGGGCTATTCAGGTTTGTCGACGCCGACAGGAAAATGATCGAACCGGGGATTCCGAATGACAAGTACCGTGACTACATAGATGAGGCTTCGGAGAACTGGAGCTACCTCAAGTTCCCGTATTTCAAGGCGCGGGGGCCGTACAACTTTAGCGAGCATGCCGGCATGTACCGGGTGGGGCCGCTGGCGCGTCTCAACATCTGCGACTATGCGGGAACGCCGAAAGCCGACAAGGAACTGGAGAATTTCCGTCGCCTCGGAAGCGGTGGGGCGGTAACCAGCAACTTCCATTACCATTACGCCCGGCTGATCGAGATCCTATTTGCCCTGGAAAAGATCGAGGAGACCCTGAAAGACAAGGACATCACCGACGAGTGGGTGCGGGCCGAGGCGGGCGTGAACAGGCTTCACGGCGTCGGCATGACAGAGGCGCCGCGCGGTACCTTGATCCATGATTATACGGTGGACAGAAACGGCCTGATAACGAATGTCAATCTGGTCGTCTCCACCGGCCACAATAACATGGCGATGAACAAGACCATAACCAACATCGCCAAACAGTATGTCAAGGGAGACAAGGTCAGCGAGGGGATGCTCAACCGGGTGGAACACGGCATAAGAGTCTACGACCCCTGCCTCAGCTGCTCGACCCACGCAGTGGGCCAGATGCCGATGCAGGTGCTGATCGTGGGGCCAGATGGCAGTGTTGTGAAGGAAGTGAAGAGGGATTAGCGGTTAAATCAACCGCAATAAAATGCAAGGCCGGGGGAATCTTTCCACCGGCCTTGTTGTTTATGGGGTATTGTCCTGTTCCTCGCACCCGGCAAGCCCTTGCAGCAGGGACTCCCTGAGTCCGGAAAGCCCGCGGCCGATGAAGACCAGTTCGGTCTTGTCGGCCGGGAATTCTTCCAGTTCCGCCCGGCCGGCGACATAGTTGAAAAGGCTCGTACCGTCGCCGAAACGGACAAATCCCTTGGCTCGATAGACAGTCTCCGGCAGACCCTCCACAAAATCGGAAAACCGGCTTCGGTCGATGACTTTTTCGCTGGTAAAGACCACGGACTGAAATTCCCCGGTATGCTGGGGGGCCGCGAACGACTCCCGCTTTCCGATCCCCAGGCCGAACAGAAGGCCGGTATCCATCTCGCACCGCACCGACCTGAAGAAAGTGGCCCGATCGTTGAAGCGCCGGACCTGCTCTTCCACCTGAGCCAGCTCTTCCGCGGTCACCAGGTCGATCTTGTTGACCAGGATTATATCGGCGGACTCCACCTGCGTCCTGGTGGTATAGCCCATCTGCGGGAACTTTATCGTGACGTAGGCATCGACTATGGTGACGACCCCGTCGAGCCTTACCGAGGGAATATTGTCCTCGACCTCATAGACAAGGGCGTCGGCTTCCGCCACGCCGGTGGCCTCCAGAACGATCAGATCCGGGCGGACCGTGGCGATGATCTCCTCAACCGCCGCCTCCAGCTCCCCTGTCAGGGAACAGCAGACGCAGCCGCCCGCCAGTTCTATCATCTGCACGTTTTTTCCGGAGATGACCCGGCTGTCGATGGCGACCTCGCCGAATTCGTTCATCAGGATCGCCAGGCGGCGGCCGGTCGTGTCCAGGATGCGCCGGAGCAGCGTCGTCTTGCCGCTGCCGAGGGAACCGGTGACGATGGTGATCGGAGTCCGCTCTTCCATGGTCACCCCTTCACGTTGCCGATGGGGGTCAGGCGGATCACCCTTTTGCTCAGGCCGGCCAGTTCGGTTGCTTCCACCACTTCATCGATATTCTTGTAGGCGGGACCTGCCTCTTCGGCCAGGCCGCCCCAGGAGACGCTCCGCACGTATATGCCGCGCTGCTCCATTTCACGTTGGAGCTTTTCGCCCCTGAACATCTTTTTCGCCTTGGTCCTGCTCATGGTCCGGCCGCTGCCGTGGGCGGTTGTGTAAAACGCCTGATTGCCGGTGGACAGGCCCGCCAGAAGGTAAGAGCCGGTCTCCATGCTGCCGCCGATGATTACCGGCTGGCCGGTCTCTTTGAAGGCGTCGGGGAGTCCCTCCATGCCCGGTCCGAAGGCGCGGGTCGCGCCCTTGCGGTGCACCAGAAGCTTGCGTTTTTTGCCGTCGACGACGTGCGTTTCCAGCTTTGCCGTGTTGTGGGCCACGTCATAGACCATCCGCATGTCCAGGTCCGCCGGGTCTTTGTGGAAAATGTTCGAGAACACTTCACGGATACGGTGCAGGATGACCTGGCGGTTGACGAAGGACATGTTGATGCCGCACTTCATGGCGGCAAAATAATTCTGTCCCTCAGGGGAATGGAACGGGGCGCACGCCAGCTCGCGGTCGAGGATCTTGATGCCGTATTTCCGCTCCATCACCGAGAGAAACCCCTGCAGGTAGTCGGTGGCCACCTGGTGACCGAAACCGCGGCTGCCGCAATGGAACATGACCACCACCTGGTCGGGAATGGTGATGCCGAAGGCGCGGGCGGTCTCCTCATCGAATATGTTCTGCTGCTTCGCCACCTGGACCTCCAGGTAGTGATTGCCTGACCCGAGGGTGCCGATCTGGTTGAATCCGCGCTCGACCGCCTTCTGGCTGATCTTGGCCGAGTCGGCGCCGGAGATGCAGCCGCCTTCCTCGGTCCGCTCCAGGTCCTCGGGCCAGGCATACCCGTTACGCAGGCACCAGCGCGCTCCCTGTTCCACGGCGACGCGAAATTCGTCGTGGCTGAGCCGGATGAAGCCGGTGCTGCCGACCCCGGCGGGGACCTTGCGGAACAGCGCGTCCACCAGTTCGTGCAGCCGGGGCTTTACCTCGTCGTAGGTGAGGTTGGTCAGTACCAGCCGCATGCCGCAGTTGATGTCGAAACCGATCCCGCCCGGGGAGATGACTCCGGTTTCGGCATCCATTGCCACCGCGCCGCCGATGGGGAAGCCGTATCCCCAGTGGCCGTCAGGCATGCAGTAGGCGTACTTGACGATGCCGGGAAGGCAGGCGACGTTGGTTACCTGTTCGAAGACGCCGTCGTCCATTTCCGCCAGCAGCTTTTCCGTTGCGTATATCCGGGCGGGAACCAGCATGCCCGGCTTGTAGGTGACGGGCAGTTCCCAGATCGTGTCGGAAATCTTTTTTATCGCTGAAGGTATTGCCATGACAACCTCCTT
>DASRZQ010000119.1:0-95755 GCA_035686205.1 Geobacteraceae bacterium | reverse complement strand
TGGAGATTCTGGCGGTATGCCTGCGGAATGCGGGCGACTACGGCAAGGCCAGGGATGATTCGATGCGCGACGGGCTGACGGGATTGTACAACAGACGTGTCCTTGAGGAAATGCTCGAGCTTGAGCAGCGGAAAAGGGAAGTGGTCCCGCTTTCACTTCTTCTGATAGATCTGGACAACTTCAAGGCTATCAATGATACCTACGGGCATCCAGCGGGTGACGCGGTTCTCCGGTCCGCCGCCGCCACTCTTGCCGATAACGCCAGGCGAGCGGACCTGGTGGTACGGTACGGCGGAGAGGAGTTTGCGGTAATGCTTCCTTCGACCTGCGCGTCCATAGCTCTGGATGTCGGGGAAAGATTAAGGAAATCTATCGAAAATAAGGAAGTTGAATTCAACGGAAATCGGATCCGCGTTACGGCAAGTCTCGGGATTGCGCACAGGTCAGGCAAAGACCCGGTACCCGTAAAGGAAATCATGTCGCAGGCCGATCAGGCTCTTTATCAGGCAAAGAATACCGGCAAGAACAAAGTCTGCTTTTACAGTTCGAGTCCTGTTCTTGTCGGCATAAAAAACAAATCTGCCGGGATTCTGTCAAAGTGATGATTCGGCAGGATGTTACCGTGAACATTTCAGTTACGAGTAAAGGGAAGGGGTTAAAATTGCCAAAATTTTGAAACGGACGGTTAATGATTGTTATGCGGAAGTCATGCCCGTTGTTATTCTGACACGAAATAGCTTTTGTCCATTTCAAATGAATCCCTGAAAATTTCAAGCATATCCATTACCTGTTCTTCATCCAGTTGAAGGATATCCGACGCTTTGGTTCCGGAAACAGCAAGGTCCTCATCGGGGTTTCTTTCCCCGATGCCGAGTTTCCGGCAGAACAGGTCCGCTAGATTTACCACCGCGGTAAGATTGACAAGGTGAGGATCATCCGCGTCGCCAAAGGCCAGCGAGTGGTGAAACAAAACGGAATTTGCCAGGATTTCCGGAAAATTCCATTTTCTGATTACACATGCGCCTACATCATCATGAACGTATGGATATTCGTCCATTTCCGCATCGGTAAAGGAAATCTCCTCATTGTAACACCGCTGGATCACTCTCTGGAATTTGTCCCTGTCGAGGTGGTTCATGATGATTTTGCCGATGTCGTGGAACAGGCCGGCAAGGAAGGATTCCTCTTCATTGACGTGTTTCGTTTTTCCGCCGATTATCCGCGCCGCCAGGCCCGCCCCGAATGAATGTTCCCAGAGCATTTTTTCAACGAGGCCGTAGGGCTGGTAAACCTGCTTCATGGATGCGGTTATCACAAGACTCTTGAGGGTATTGAAGCCCAGCATCATAATCGCGGTCTGCAGGCTCTGGATCTTTCTCTGGCACCCGTAGAAGGCCGAGTTGGAGATCTTGAGGACCCTGGCGGCAACGGCCGGGTCTCCTGCCACGACCTTTCCCAGTTCTTCCGCGGTAGCCCTGTTGCTTTCAATTAGTTGCATGACCTTTGTCGCCACTACCGGAATAGTTGGAAGATCACCCGCGGTCATTATGGTTGTTTCGAGCTCTTTGTTCACGTTAATCTCCGTTTGTATGTTCCTTGAAGCTCACTTGCCGTCATTTCGCTCGGCAATTTTCGCGATTTCAAATCCGATCTGGTCAAGAGGCAGAACAAGGTCAGCTATTCCCCCCTGGATGCAGGCCTTCGGCATGCCATATATGGTTGAGGTTGCCTCGTCCTGAACGAGGGTGGCGCCTCCTTTTTCTTTGATGTGTTTCATTCCTTTAAAGCCGTCATTGCCCATGCCGGTCAATATTACTCCGAGAACCGAGCCTCCGGCCACATCCGCCATGCTGCTCATCATGATGTCGACGGAAGGGATGTAGATATAACCCGGGAATTGATCGATGGGAGCCGTCCGGACGGCTAATCCGGCGGATTGGCGGACCAGACTGGAATGCTTTCCTCCCGGAGCAATCAGCGCAGTGCCGGGTCGTAGTATATCGCCGTCGGCGGCCTCTTTAATGGAAAGAGAACATTTTGCGTTGAGGCGTTCGGCGTACGGACCGGTAAAAGCCCTCGGCATGTGAATGGCCACCATTATTCCGTGCGGAAAATTGACGGGAATTCTCGAAAGTACTTCCTGAAGAGCTATGGGCCCTCCGGTGGATGCGCCTATGGCGACGCACGATATTCGGCCCGGCTTCAGCCGCGAGGCAGCTGGTTTGAGCTTTTCCGGAACGGCGGACCTGATGGTGGGCGCGCTCTTTTTAGGGACGGCAAACATGGCCGCCGCTTTGACTTTCTGCAGCAATTCTTCCTTGAAGACCTTTTGAGCGGCTGAAGAATCGGTGATATTTTTGGGAATGTAATCTACCGCTCCCGCCTCCAGTGCCTCGAAAGTCGCTTTGGCCCCTTCGTTGGTAAGTGTGGATACCATGATGACCCTGGTGGGCGATTTTGCCATAATTTCGCGCAGGGCGCTGATTCCGTCCATCCGGGGCATTTCGATATCCATGGTGATAATGTCCGGCCTGAGGTCCATGGCTTTTTTCACACCGTCCGCGCCGTCAATCGCCGATCCGATAACCTCCAGGTCCGGATCGCGATCAAGAATGCCCCTTATTGCCATTCGCATGAACGATGAATCATCGACAATCAGGACACGGACTTTTTTTGTGCTGTTTATCTGTGACATAAAACCTCGCTAATGTAGCATGCCTTCAAAGAGTGAATTGACAAGGTCCTGTATCTCAAGGACCCGGTCGTCGAGCTCATAGCAGAACCGTTCCACATCGAGATTTATGAAGCTCGGCGCATATGCCTTCAGAATTTCCCATGACGGCTGTTCCGCAAGATTGAAGCTGACCCACTCCCTTCCGCCGTAATCCAGGTGCCTTACCGAACAGAAAAGGTCGGCGAGGTTTATTATCGCTGTCAGGGTCGGGTCCTGGACGGCTTCGAGGGGGGAATGATGATTAAGGATGACATCACAGTATTCGGGAGGGAAATTCCATTTTTTTGCCAGGCACTGACCCACCTCGCAGTGGGTAGTGTCGAGAATTTCCTCTTCGGCTTCAACGAAACTTCCGGTTGTTCCCTTCAGCCTGTCGACTATTTTCTGGAAATCATCCTTGAAATAGTAGCTGAGGAACACTTCTCCGATATCATGAACAACTCCGACTATGTAGGCTTTCTCCACTTCCTGATATCGCACGCGCTGGGCGATTATCTTGGCTACAACCCCGACTCCGAATGAGTGTTCCCAGAAAGTCTTGATGTCGAAAACACCCGAATTGGAGCCGAATGCATCGATGATCGAGCAGGTGAGGGCAATTTCGCGTATGTGACGAAACCCCAGATAAATCAGAGCCCGTTTTATGGACTTGATTTCGTGCATGGGCCTGAAAAGGGGGGAGTTGACTATCTTGATGACCCTGGAGGCCATAACCTGGTCGGTCAGTATCATGTCCGCAAGCTCTTCGAGTTCCACTTCCGGGTTGTCAAGCAGATCAATTACCTTTGTGGCGATATCGGGTATGGTGGGCAGTTCGTTTACTCCCCGGATCAGGTTCTGCGCTTTTGCCATTTTGGTATTTTCCATCGAGTTCCTCATTATCTTACTTTTTGTAGGCGAAACCGCCCGGGAAATGGACTGTCCTGAATTTGTCGCTGACCCCGTGGAGGGATTCGGACTGTCCGACAAAGAAATATCCATAAGGTTGCAGGTTATTGTAAAAGTGCTGGACGACTTTTGATTTTGACGCCAGGTCAAAATATATCAGAACGTTTGCGCAGAAAATAAGGTCGAAAGTTTTCATAAAAACCATCTTGTTGTCGTCATAAAGGTTTACCATCGAATAATTAACGAGTTTTTTAACTTCGGGCGAAAGTATAAAACGCTCCGGGGATTCCTGCCTGAAGTATTTCTTCTTGTAAAAATCCGGAACATTTCTTACGGAATATGCATTGTATATTCCTTCTTTTGCCTGAGCCAGAACCGCCTCGTTGATATCCGTCCCGACAATTTCAATCATCCAGTCCTTGAGAAGCTGATCGCGTTTCTCAAGAAACACCATTGCCATGGTAAATGCTTCTTCACCCGAAGACGAACCCGCGCTCCATACACGCAATTTACGGAAGCCTATCTTGTTTTTTGCGGTGACGATTTCCGGCAGGATCTGGTTTTCCAGTGCTTTTAACTGCGGGGGGTTGCGGAAAAAATATGTTTCGTTAGTCGTAACTTCAATCAACAGCTTTTTCAGTTCGTCCGAGCCCTTGATTCCGTTCGAAAGCAATTTGAGGTATTCCCCCGGTGCCTTGATGCCGTTTGCTTCCATTCTTTTGGCGACCCGGCTTTCCACGAAATATTTCTTGTTTGAATTGAAATACATGCCGCAGACATTGTAGATGTAGTCCCTCA
The DNA here is from genome assembly GCA_035686205.1 of Geobacteraceae bacterium. Classification (GTDB taxonomy): domain Bacteria; phylum Desulfobacterota; class Desulfuromonadia; order Geobacterales; family Geobacteraceae; genus CAIWTU01. The sequence continues at coordinate 91,335 of DASRZQ010000119.1, read as the reverse complement.
GCACTTCAAAATCTTTATCGGAAATCTTCATTAACCTTCCTTCGGGCAATTTGAGGGTATTTACTGCACCTGGACTTGAAAGCCCGCTCAGGCCGCTCTGCACGCCGCGCCTCCTTCATCATTCTCCAGGAGTCCGACGGGATCTACTATCAGCGCCACACGCCCGTCTCCGAGTATTGTCGACCCGGCGATACCGGGCGCTTTGGCGAGAAATTTCCCCAGTGACTTAATGGCGACTTCCTGCTGTCCGAGAAGTCTTGTCACAACGAGCCCCAACCTCTTTTCCGCTATTCCGACGACTACGACGTAGCAGGACGTGTTGTCGGAGCCACTGCCGCTGACGTTGAACACATTGCTCAGCCGGATGAGCGGAAGTACGGATTCCCTGAGTTTGAGGACCTCCTGGCCGCCGATGAGATGAAACTCACCGGAGTCCACACGGAGGGTTTCAAGAACAGCGGAGAGCGGAATGGAATATATTTCACTCTCGACTTCGACAAGAAGGGACTGGATAATCGCCAGGGTCAGCGGCAGCTTGAGGATGAATTCGGAACCTTTGCCTGGGTCGGTCCTGATTTCGATCAGGCCGTTCAGCTTTTTGATATTGGTTTTGACGACATCCATTCCAACGCCGCGGCCGGAAAGATCGGTCGCCTTTTCTTTTGTGGAAAAACCCGGCAGGAAAATAATATCCAGAATTTCCTTCTGGGACATGGCGGTAAGTTGTTCTTCCGTTACCAGGCCTTTTTCGAGTGCTTTTCTTGAAAGCTTTTCCGCATCGATCCCTTTCCCGTCGTCCTTTATGCTGATTATGATGTGATTTCCTTCGTGGGTTGCGGAGAGAACAACGGTTCCCGTTCTGTTTTTGCCGGCCGCGGTCCTTTCTTCGGGCATCTCGATGCCGTGGTCGAGGGCATTGCGGATCAGATGGATTAGCGGGTCGCCGATTTCGTCAACTACTGACCGGTCAAGCTCTGTTTCTTCACCGACTATTTCCAGGTTTACATCCTTGCCGAGGTCTCTTGAAAGGTTCCTGACAATACGGGGAAATTTCTTGAAGACCTTTTCCACCGGGATCATGCGCATTTTCAGGACCTGCATCTGGAGTTCGGAAGTGACGAAATTTATCCTTTTGGCAAGCTTGCCCATTTCTTCGCCGAAATTGGGCATATTCTGGTTGCTCTGATAATCGCTGTTCAGCTGCAGCATTCTGTTGCGTTCGAGGACCATCTCACCGACCTGGTTCATAAGGTCATCCAGCCTTTTGACATCGATCCTGACCGTCGTATTGTCCGATAAGTCCTCATTCTTGGGCACGATTACCTTTGCCGACGCCGCTTCTTTGTCTAGAAGGGCCGATTCGACAGCCACTTCAACTCCGACGGCATTATCAACGACAACCGGTTGCAAAGCATCTTCGGGGCAACTCTGCGATGTTTTTTCCATATCGGGACGCTGCGTTCCAATATCGGACGCCGGAGTCGGCGCTTCAGCCCGGCAGCCTGCGTTTTCGCTCAGGAACGGCAAAAGTGCCGCAACGACAGCGTCCACGTCACGTTCGACAATGTCGCCGTTTTTAATATCGCTGACGAGGAGTTTCACAAGGTCAACCGCTTCAAGGATTACATCCATTATTTCAGGAGTTACCGCAAGTTCGCCTTTTCTCAGCCGGTTGAGCACATCTTCCGTTTTGTGTGTAACTTTTACCAGCAGTTCGAAACCGAGAAAGCTTGATGCGCCTTTTACCGTGTGTATTGACCTGAAAATGCTGTTAAGGAGTTCCATGTCGCCCGGTGTTTTTTCCAATGCAACCAGGTCATCGTCCATTTTTTCAAGAAGTTCGGTCGTCTCCGTCAAAAAACCTTCCAGGAGTTCCTGGTCTTCGCATTCTATTGCCATCTTGATGCTCCTGCGCGGCGGCTGGCCGCTCGTTTATTAGTTGTAAGGCCGCCGGCGAACCGAGGCCGGAAGCTTGTGAAATATCCTGCATCTGATACCAAGTTAAACAAATGCCCCGGTTAAGGAACTGCGCTCTTCCAGAGAAAATGCCTTTTCAAGTTCCAGCAGTACAAGAAGCCGGTCATCCCTGTTGATAACACCCGACAGACAGATCTGGTCAACCCCTCCGTTTACGACCGGGGGAGGAGGCTGGATTTCCGTCTCCGATATGCGAATTACTTCAGAAACGGAATCGACGATAAACCCCATGAGTTCACCGTCCATGTCCATAACCATAATTCTGGTTTGCTTATCGTTATCTTTATCGCAAAGGGAAAATTTCTTGCGCATTGAAATTATCGGGATAACTTTTCCCCTCAGGTTTATCACACCCTCGACATAAAGAGGCGTATTCGGCACTCGAGTTACGTTCGGCATACGTATTATTTCTCTTACCTTCAGCACATCGACACCATATTCCTCCTGGTCTAGGTTGAAGCTTACCAGCTGGATCAGTTCGGAGTTGGAGTTATCGATTTTCATCGGCAGGGTTGTTGACATTTTTCAGGCCTCCTTATCATTGATTTATTAAAACAGCTTCTTTTGTTTTTTTCATATGTTATTAATGTCATTCATGTCGGAAGCAAATCGGTTATTTGTTCTTCTATTCGGCATGAGACCTGAAATATTTAATATTTTTTTCAAGCGGATTACCGAAATGTAATACACTATTTCTTAGAGGAGATTTTCTGCAGATTTTTTAAGCCGAATGACATAACATTAAATGTTAAGTCCCGTTGGAAATCTTGTCCAAGAAATAAATACTCGGCTAAAATCAGGTCAAAATAAAATTGTATTAATACAATACATAATAAGTGTTTAATACGGCTTTCTTCTGTCTTGTTATTTTGGAAAATAAATCACTAAAAAACTAAAAAAACACTTGCATTTATGCAATATACGTGCTAAGAAGAGTTTAATTTAATGTTCACTAAAAAGTGAGCTCTTCCGGCTCGCTTTTTTGTTTTTCTGGATGCAGTTTATGACGCGACAGGTTCCATCGGAAAAAATTAAAGATATTGCGGACAGGATACTCTCTTCCCTGGGCATGGACCTTGTGGACATAGAGTACAAAAGGGAAGGGCGGCAGATGGTCCTTCGATTTTACATAGACAAGGCCGGCGGGGTAACTCTGGATGATTGTGCAGAAGTCAGCCGGGAATTGTCCGCTATTCTTGATGTCGAAGACATGATACCGGGGAAATATGTTCTGGAGGTGTCTTCGCCGGGTCTGAATCGCCCGTTGAAAAAGGAGTCGGATTATTTACGCTATATCGGAAGGCTTGTTAAAATAAAAACTTTTGAACTGCTGGCGGACGAGGCCGGGAACAAACGAAAGACTTTTCTCGGCGAGCTGACGGGTATCAGGGAAGGTGTCGTGACCATACGGCTTCTGGAAGGACAGAACGCCGAAATCCCCCTGGATAAGGTTGCGAAGGCAAATCTGGAGTTTGAATTTTAGAAAACAACACATGAGCCTCTGCGTTGGAGTCCAAAACTGATAAAAATGCTGATACAAACAAAATGACGGATTAAGGAGATATAGGTGTGGAAACGACCTTTAACCTCAAACATACGATAGATCAGATAGTGAAAGAAAAAGGCATCGACAAGAGGATAATACTCGATGCTCTTGAGCAGGCCGTTCTTTCCGCAGCAAACAAGAAATATCGTAATACTCGCGATCTTGAGGCGCATTACAATGAAGAAATAGGTGAGGTTGAGCTGTTCGAATTCGTCACCGTGGTTGACGAAGTGCAAGACTCATACAAAGAGATCGATCTTGAAGAGGCGAAGGAAGTGGACCCTGATGTGGAGATCGGTGATTCTCTTGGCATGAAGATAGATGCCAGCGATTTTACGCGGATCGCGGCCCAGACAGCGAAGCAGGTGATAATCCAGAAAGTGCGCGAGGCTGAGCGCGAAACTATATACGAAGAATTCAAGGACCGCAAGGGAGAGCTTGTGAACGGTATCGTGCGACGCTTTGAGCGGGGAGACATAATTGTCGACCTGGGAAGGTCGGAAGCCATACTGCCGCATAATGAACAGGCTCCCCGGGAAGTCTATAGGCAGGGAGACAGAATAAAGGCGTTAATTAGTGACATTCGCCTGACGTCTAAAGGTCCGCAGATCCTGCTGTCAAGAACGAGTCCGACTCTTCTCGCAAAGCTGTTTGAGGCGGAGGTTCCGGAAATATCCGAATCAATCGTCGAGATAAAAGGGGTTGTAAGGGATCCAGGCAGCCGTTCAAAGATAGCCGTATATTCTCGCGACTCCAGTGTCGATCCAGTGGGAGCTTGCGTGGGTATGCGCGGTTCGCGGGTGCAAAATGTCGTATCCGAGCTGCGCGGCGAAAAAATAGACATAATCCCCTGGTCCGAAGATATTGCGCGATTTGCTTGCAATGCCCTTGCGCCTGCCGTTGTATCAAAGGTTTACATTGACGAGGAATCGCGTTCCATGGAAATCATCGTTTCAGATGACCAGCTCTCTCTGGCCATAGGAAAGCGCGGGCAGAACGTGAGGCTGGCTGCCCGTCTGACCGGTTGGAAAACTGATATAAAGAGCGAATCAAAGGCCGCGGGCGAGGAAATGATGCAGTTTGCCTCGTTTGACGGCACACTGGACCAGGAATCCTTGACGGAAGAGGTCCAGGAATCCGAAAACACGGAAATTGGAGTTGAGGCCGTGGAAGCCGAGACTGAATAAAATTATGGCCAAAGAAGAGCCTAAGAGAAGTTGTATCGGCTGCAAGGCCGTGAAAAATAAAGACGATCTGTTGCGCTTTGTACTTTCACCTGACGGAGTCGCCGTACCTGATCTGATGTCCAAGCTTCCGGGGCGTGGAGCTTACACCTGCCTCAATATGGAATGTATCAGGAATGCCGTTACAAAGAAACAGTTCGGCAGGGCTTTAAAAAGTGAAGTCAAGAATGTATCCGTGGAAGAGCTATACGGGCTGATCGTCTCCATGATGGAAGAGAGAATTGCTTCATATGTCGCGCTTGCAAATAAAGCCGGCAGGATTATTTCCGGAAGTGACATGGTGACGCAGGTTTTAAAAAAGAAACAACAAGAGAGATTGATATTGTTTTCGACTGATATTTCCGGTGAAATCAGGCAAAAAGTCGCTGCGCTGGCGGAAAAATCAGGGGTGCAACATTTTTCCTTATTTGACAAGGAGCGGGTTGGCGCACTCATCGGCAAAAGTCTGAGGAGTGTTGTTGCCGTGGAAGGGCACGGATTCGTTTCGGCATTGAAAAGGGAGATTGAAAGATACAGGAACTTCGTTGGGGGAGGTGCGCAGTAGATGAATAAAACCCGTGTGTATGAACTGGCTCAAAAACTTGGCGTTGATAATAAGGAAATGATTGCCAGATTAAAAAACATCGGTATTGAAGTTAAAACCCACATGGCCGTGCTGGATGATGATGTCGTCAAAAAATTTTCTGAACCGGTAGCGGTGAAAGAACTCTCCCAGGAAGAGGTCCGGGTCAAGCCGACGCTGATTCGCCGGCGTCCGAAAGTTGTCGAGGAGCCCGTTGCTGCCCAGCAGGAAGTTCCTGCTGAGCCGGTAAAAGAACTTGCCGCCGAAGAAGTCCGGGAAGCTGCAAAGAAAATTGAACCTGCAACGGAAGCAGCCGAAGTGGTGGTAAAGGAGAAAACTCCGGAAGAGGTTCACATTCCTGCAAAAGAAGAAGCTGCGCAGAAGCCGGTTCCGGATGCGGGTGCTGTCGCCGCTAAAGCACCGGAACAAGGAAAAGAGACTGCGCCGCGGGCGAAAATACTTGGCAGAGTTGAGATACCTCAGGCCAAACCGGTCGTAAAAACCGTTGAACGCCAGCAAATCAAGCCAATTAAGGCAAAAGAAGAAGAAAGACCTGTAACGTTTGTTCCTGAAGAAGCTCCGGGTGCGGAAGAACGCAAAAAAGGGAAAAAAGGAAAAGAAACCCCTGCCGAGGAACCGGAAAGGACAGCCAAAAAAGGCGGTTTTGTCGGAAAGAAAAAAGAGGGGATGAAAAAGCTTGAGATTATTGAAAAGAGGGAAAGGGTATTTGAGCCCGCTCCCCGTGCGGCAAAAGGAAAGAAAAGGGAAAAAGAGCCGGTAGGCAAGAAGACCGAAATTACGGTTCCAAAGGCGATAAAACGCATAATAAAAATTTCGGAAAGCATTACCGTCGGAGAGTTGGCGAAACGCATGGGCATCAAGGCCAACGACCTGATCCGCGCCCTGATGAAAATGGGATTTATGGCGACCATAAATCACCCGATGGATTTCGATACCGCAAGTATTGTTGCGGGTGATTTCGGATACGAGATTGAAAACGTGGCCGTGGACGTCGACGAAATGCTCGAAGCCGAGCCCGATACTCCCGAAAAACTGCAAAAACGACCTCCCGTAGTTACAATAATGGGCCATGTTGACCACGGCAAAACTTCACTTCTTGATGCCATCCGCGAAACCAACGTAATCGCCGGGGAAGCGGGCGGGATAACGCAACACATCGGCGCCTATGCCGTAGAACTCAAAGGTAGAAAGATAACCTTTCTCGATACTCCCGGGCATGCCGCGTTTACCGCGATGCGTGCAAGGGGAGCCAAGGTCACGGATATCGTCATACTGGTTGTTGCCGCGGACGACGGCGTAATGCCGCAGACTCGGGAGGCGATAAACCATTCGAAGGCAGCCGGCGTGCCTATAATCGTGGCAATAAACAAAATAGACAAACCCGAGGCCAAACCCGATAAAATCAAACAGGAGCTTACAGAGTTCGGTCTTGTCCCTGAAGATTGGGGCGGCGATACAATTTTCGTGGAAGTTTCCGCCAAAAAACATATAAATCTCGAGGAACTCCTGGAAATGATCCTTTTGCAGGCCGATGTAATGGAATTGAAGGCCAATCCCGACAAATTCGCCCGAGGGACAATTATCGAAGCCAAGCTGGACAGGGGGCGCGGACCGGTTGCAACCGTCCTTGTCCAGGAAGGCGACCTCAAAATCGGGGATTACTTTGTCTCCGGAGTTCATTCCGGCAGGGTCCGCGCAATGCACAACGATCGTGGAACCAAGATAAATGATGCGGGACCTTCGTTGCCGGTCGAGGTTATCGGATTTACGGGGGTACCCGATGCAGGCGATTCATTTGTCGTGCTTGCCGATGAAAAACAGGCTAAGGAAATAGCCATGTACCGGCAGCAGAAAATCAGGGAAACCGAACTTGCGAAGACAAGCAAGCTCTCTCTTGAACAGTTATATGAAAAAATTCAAAAAGGCGAAGTTAAAGAGCTCAACGTTGTTATCAAGGGAGACGTCCAGGGGTCCGTTGAGGCAATAAGCGAGTCGATGCGAAAACTGTCCACCGACGCAATAAGACTTGTGGTGATTCATGCCTCGGTCGGCGCCATTACTGAAACCGACATAAACCTTGCGGCTGCAAGCAACGCCATCGTTCTCGGTTTCAATGTCCGCCCGGAGGTTAAAGCCCAATCACTGGCGGAAAAAGAAGGGGTAGACATCAGGCTTTATAACATAATTTATGACGCCGTGGACGACATTAAAAAGGCGATGGAAGGGTTGCTGGAGCCGACTCTCAGGGAAAAACAGCTGGGGCACGCCGAAATTCGCGAAGTGTTTTCCGTTCCAAAGCATGGAAACGTGGCCGGCTGTTATGTTCTTGACGGAAAGATGGTCAGGAATATGCCTGTGCGCCTCCTTCGCGACAACGTGGTAATTTTCGAAGGAAAAATGGCAAGCCTGCGACGTTTCAAGGATGATGTCAAAGAGGTTACCGCGGGTTATGAATGCGGAATATCAATTGAAAATTATAACGACATCAAAATTGGCGACGTTATTGAGGCCTATGAACTAGAAAAAATCGCAGCCACGCTGTAAATCATGTCCGTCTTCCACGAATTTTGCGCGGTAATACATTGCGGACATCTCCTGACTGGTAATTGCTATGAATTATAAACGATCTGATAAAGTGGCTGAAGCAGTACACGAGTTTATTTCCGGGTTATTGATTAAAGGGCTGAAAGATCCCCGCATAGGGTTTGTAACTATTACAGGCGTCAAAGTCACCGATGATCTTCACCTTGCAACCGTGTATTACAGCGTTATCGGCGCTGATGACGAAAAGAAATCATCGGAAAAGGCGTTAAACAGCGCTAAAGGCTTCATTCGAAAGGAGATGGGAAGGAGCTTGAGGCTGCGCTATGTCCCTGATATAATCTTCAGATATGACGACTCCATGGATTACGCGCAACGAATTGAATCCATAATCCATGAAATTAATATAAATAAAGGACCAGATGATACAGAGGATAATCAGTGAAATTGAACTGAACAATACCTTTTTGGTAACCGCCCATGAAAATCCCGACGGAGACGCGATAGGCTCGTCTCTTGCCATGGCGAATTATCTGGCTTCGCTGGGTAAGGATGTAACGATATACTCATGCGACCCGGTTCCCGACAATTATATGTTTTTGCCTCTGGCCGGAAACGTGCTTTATGAAATCCCGAACCGTCATTTCGATATATGTTTTATTCTTGATGCGGGCGACATGGGCCGCGCTGGAAAAAATCTGTCAAAATGCGGACGGATCGGCAAAATCATTAACATTGATCATCACCCCGACAACAAAAATTTCGGGGACATAAACGTGGTTGATCCCGGGGCTTCCGCCACTGGAGCTCTTATTTACCGGGTTTTATCCGCAGCGGGCCACGTGATTGACTATAATACCGCATTATGCATTTATACGGCAATTGTCACCGACACCGGGTCTTTCCGTTATTCAAACGCGGATCAGGAAGCCTTTCATATTTCAGGACAAATGATCGCGAAAGGAATCAACCCCTGGTTTGTCACTGAAAATTTGTATGAAAGCCAGCCACGCCAGCGTCTGGATCTTCTCTCATTGGCGCTGTCCACTCTTCAGGTAGCTGATCGCGGAGACATAGCTTCTATAACAGTAACGCTCGATATGTTCTCTAAAACAGGCGCTACTCCGGATTTGACCGATGGTTTCATAAATTATCCCCGCTCCATAAAAGGCGTCGAAGTAGCAATTTTTTTCAGAGAGATCGAGAAAAACACTTTTAAAGTCGGTTTCCGTTCTAAGGGTAAGGTTGATGTTTCATCCCTGGCCGCGGTTTTCGGCGGCGGCGGTCATCATAATGCAGCCGGCTGCAAGATATCAGGCCCCATAGAGGAAGCAAAAAACAACATTATATCTTACCTTGAAAAGTCATTTTAATTCTTATGAACGGTTTTATTGTAATCGACAAACCGGAAGGTATTACTTCCCACACTGTTGTGCATTCAGTTCGAAAGATTCTCGGGATTAAAAAGGCAGGCCATACCGGGACCCTTGACCCTTTTGCCACCGGAGTTCTGCCGGTAGCCTTGGGGGATGCGACAAAAGCAATTACCTTTCTTGATGAGTCGATAAAAGAGTATACGGCGGCAATGCGTCTGGGTATTTCGACTGATACTCAGGACTGTACCGGGAATATAATACGGGAAGGCAGCTACGGGCACATTACCGAAGAGATTGTCAGGAATTCCTTTTCGCGATTCGTCGGTACGACAAGGCAGGTTCCCCCGATGTTTTCCGCGCTGAAACGTTCCGGCGTGCCCCTTTACAAGCTGGCCAGGCAGGGACTGGACATTCCCCGTGAATCAAGGGAAATAAAGATCTTTTCCCTAACCGTGAAAAAAATAGATTTGCCGAGTATTTATTTCATGGTACGCTGTTCCCGTGGCACGTATGTCAGAACTTTGGCAAGTGATATTGGCGATGTGCTTGGATGCGGGGCGCACCTCAGCAGCCTGCATAGAACCGCAAGCGGCATATTTACCATTGATGAAGCTGTTACATTGGAAGAACTGGCTTTGTTGAATGGCACAGGATGCCTGGAAGACAAAATAATGTCGCCATATCGTTCCTTGTCCCATTATAAAAATTTCGAATTGACGGACAAGGGCGCCCGGATGGTAAGAAACGGGGCTCTTCCCGACGTGGACGGATTCCAAAACGTTCCGCATAACAGTTTGCAGGCTGGTGAAAGGATTATCCTTTCATGTGGCGAAAAACTGCTTGCAGTCGCGGAAAACTTGTATATCGATCGGTCCGGTGACAGAAGCAATTTTCGCCTGTTGCGTGTGTTTAACTAGGCCGCATCTTCACGGCCAAGTTATGCGGTCTTTTGTCTGGAAGTGCGTAAAATACCGCTTTATGCTTTACACATTACGATGTTTATGATAAATAAGTTTTCGTTTTGCATATAAATTTTTAAGTTATAGCAAATAAACACAAATTGTTGAAAGGAGGTGAATGGCATGCTGGTTACAGAGAAAAAACAGGAAATAATAAACAATTATAAGCTGCATGACAATGATACCGGTTCCCCTGAAGTGCAGATTGCTATTCTTACTGAAAGAATAACTTATTTGACTGAGCACTTCAAGGTTCATAAAAAGGATCACCACAGTCGTCGCGGTCTGTTGAAAATTGTCGGACAGCGCAGAAGATTGCTTGATTATTTGAAAAAGAAAGACATCGAAAGATACCGCACAATTATAGGAAAGCTTGGTATCAGAAGGTAAGAAAAGGCAGTATATCTCTTTGTATTAAGAGGTATATTGCCTTTCCTATTTATTCAGACAGGCCTGGGGGCCTGTTATTTTTTTGTTGGGGGCGCGGATAAAGCTGCCAAGTTCTATTATGTAATAGCTTGATGTCTTTATCGACGGCCCCAACACAACCATAACAAAGGTTAGGAGACCGTATTGACAATGGAACAAATAGTTAATGTAGAATTGAGTGGAAGAACTATAAGTATTTCTACTGGTAAAATGGCAAAACAGGCAAACGGATCAGTCACTGTAAGATGCGGGGACACTCTTGTGTTAGTGACTGCGGTTGCCGCAAAGAAAGTCAAGGAAGGACAGGACTTTTTCCCCCTGACCGTAAATTATCAGGAAAAATCGTATGCAGGCGGTAAAATACCGGGCGGTTTCTTCAAAAGGGAAGGAAGACCCTCGGAAAACGAGGTGCTTACCAGCCGTCTGATAGACAGGCCGCTTCGGCCGCTGTTCCCGGAAAGTTTCCTCAATGAAACCCAGATAATTGCTACGGTAATTTCGGCGGACAGGGATAATGATCCCGGCATCCTGTCCATGATAGGCGCTTCAGCGGCGCTGGAGGTTTCCGACATACCGTTTCTCGGACCGATTGCAGGAGTCAAGGTTGGCAGGGTGAACGGACAATTCGTTTGCAACCCTACAGCGGAGGAACTTGAAAAGAGCGATATAGAAATAGTTGTAGCCGGCAGCAAAGATGCGGTTATCATGGTGGAAGGCGGCGCAGCGATAGTTTCCGAAGAGGATATGCTGAACGCTGTTTTCTTTGGCCATGAATCAATCCAGCCGATCCTGAAAGCTCAGGAAGAACTGCGTCTCAAGGCGGGAGTCCAGAAAAGGGAAATTGCATCAATCGTTATTGACGAAGCCCTGCAAGCAAGGGTTAGTGATCTAGCCTATTCAAGAATTAAGGACGCCGTTAGAGTCAAGTCGAAGGTTGAAAGACACGATTTGCTCGATGGCATAGAAAAAGATGTTCTTGAAGCGCTTATCCCTGAACTTGAAGGGAAAGAAAATGAAATTACAGAATTCATAAACAATTTTGAGTATGAACTGGTTCGTGAACATATAATTCAGGACGGCATAAGGATTGATGGTCGTGATTCAAAAACCATCAGAACCATCACATCGGAAGTGGGCCTGCTTCCCAGGGCGCATGGGTCGGCTCTTTTCACGAGGGGGGAAACCCAGGCATTGGTTGCCGCGACACTGGGAACCTCAATTGACGAGCAGCGCATCGACTCGCTGTTCGGCGAAAGCAAGAAACGTTTCCTGCTGCACTATAACTTTCCTCCCTTCTCCGTTGGAGAAACCAGCATGCGCCTTGCACCAGGACGACGCGAAATAGGACACGGAATGCTGGCGGAAAGGGCTTTGGAGCGGGTTATTCCGAATTACGACAATTTCCCCTATACCATCAGGATAGTATCCGACATTCTTGAAAGCAACGGTTCGTCATCCATGGCTTCCGTATGTGGCGGTTCCCTGTCGCTTATGGATGCCGGTGTTCCTATCAAGGCGCCGGTTGCCGGAATTGCCATGGGTCTTATCAAAGAGGGTGAAAAAGTTGTGATTTTATCCGATATCCTTGGCGATGAGGACCATCTCGGAGATATGGATTTCAAGGTCGCAGGCACGGGAGAAGGCGTTACGGCCCTGCAAATGGATATAAAAATTACCGGAGTAACCCGTGAAATTATGAAAAATGCGCTTGAACAGGCTCGTGAAGGGAGATTGCATATTCTTGGCAAAATGGCGGAAACGTTAAATGCCGCAAGAGGAGATCTCTCTCCGTATGCGCCACGAATAACAACCATTTACGTAAAAACTGATAAAATACGCGACGTCATCGGTTCGGGCGGGAAAAATGTTCGCGGTATCACAGAGGCAACAGGAGTGACCATAGATATTGAAGACAGCGGCAAGATCAACATTGCGAGTCATGATATGGCGGCATGTGAAAAAGCCATAAAGATGATAAGAGACCTTACGGCGGAGGCTGAAGAAGGAAAGCTGTACATGGGGACAGTCAAGAAGGTCATGGACTTTGGCGCTTTTGTTGAAATATTCCCAGGCACGGACGGTCTCGTTCATATTTCCGAGCTTGATACTGAGAGGGTCAAAAACGTAAGTGACGTCCTTAAAGAAGGCGACAAGGTTCTCGTCAAATGCATCGGTATAGACAAACAGGGGAAAATCAAGCTTTCCAGGAAAGAGGCGCTTGGGGCTTCCCTCCCGGAATAAACAAAATAGTATAAAAAATATTATCTTCCACAGTATAATTACACCATGGTAACCAAATCAGAATTAGATAACGGGATAAGGGTGGTATCTGAGAAAATTCCGCATGCCCATTCCGTTTCCATAGGTATATGGGTGACCACCGGTTCCCGGCATGAATGCGACCGGACAAACGGAGTCGCCCATTTTATTGAACACTTGCTGTTTAAGGGAACAGAAAAACGAACTTCCCTGGATATAGCCAGGGAAATAGATTCGGTCGGCGGAATTCTCAACGCATTTACCAGCAGGGAGTACATCTGTTTCTATGTCAAAGTTCTCAGTGAATATCTTGATAAAGCCGTAGAACTGCTTTCAGATATTTTTCTGAATTCCTTGTTCGACCCGAACGAAATCGAAAGAGAACGAAAGGTTATCCTCCAGGAAATATGGATGGTCAAGGACAACCCTGATAATTACGTCCATGATCTGTTCCACCTGAACTTCTGGAAAAATCATCCTCTTGGCAAGTCAATCCTCGGTACCGAGGACAGCGTAGGAAATCTCACGCGTGAAGCCATTATCAATTACAAGGAGCAGCGATTTACTACAGGCGACATTATCGTGACCGCGGCCGGCAATGTCGAACATGAAAAACTCGTTGGCCTTTTGAATGTTTTGATGAATGGGGTTCCGAGAAAGGACCCCCTCGAAGATTTCCAGGTTCCATCCTACGAGAAAAGAGTTGAAGCCGTAAACAAGAATCTCGAGCAGATTCACCTGTGCCTGGGCACTAAGGCATTACCGCAAAATCATCCGCTGCGCTACGAAAGCTTCATTCTTAATACGGTACTTGGCGGAAGCATGAGTTCCCGTCTTTTCCAGGAAATCAGGGAAAATAAAGGTTTGGCGTATTCAGTGTATTCTTACATCTCATCGCACTCGGATGCGGGGTCATTGATTGTCTATGCGGGGACAAGCCGGGAAAATATGCTTGAAATAATAAGGATTATTCTCGACGAGTTGAGAAGGCTCAACACCGAAAGAATCCCGGAACAGGAGTTAAAACACGCAAAAGAGCATTTAAAGGGCAACCTCCTTCTGTCGCTTGAAAGCAGTGACAACAGGATGACAAAACTGGCGAAAAATGAAATTTTCTTCGGGCGTAATATTCCCATAAATGAAATCATCCACGGTGTCGAACAAGTTACGGCGGAAAGTCTGCTGCAACTCAGCAATAAGCTGTTTGTTGAAGATTATTTTACCCTGCAGCTCATTGGCAATGTCGGTGATATGCAGATAAATCCATCGATCATTTCGCTTTGAGGAATTAATCGATGGACGAATTCACTATAAAAGTAAAGCGCTTACGCAATTCTGAAAATCCCCTTCCCGGTTACATGACTCCAAACTCAGCGGGAATGGATATTTACGCCGACCTTGAAACAGATCTTGTTCTTGGCCCCGGTGAAAGGGCACTGGTTCCAACAGGAATAGCGCTTGCCATTCCTGACGGATTTGAAGCCCAAATTCGGCCGCGCAGCGGGTTGGCCCTTAAACACGGCATAACTTTAGTAAACTCTCCGGGAACGATAGATCCCGATTATCGCGGCGAAATATGTGTAATAGTAATAAATCATGGTGAAACGCCATTTACGATAAGAAATGGTGATCGCATAGCCCAGATGGTTTTTTCCAGATTCTTCAGGGCGGTTTTAAGGGAAATTTCTGATCTTGATGAAACTTCCAGAAATAGTGGAGGTTTTGGACACACGGGTGTTTAAACGAACGATTAAAAAGATAGATAATTTACAATTTTGGAGAAAAAATATTTGCTGATGAATTGATTTCAAATCTGCTCCGGCAATAACCATGATACTTGAAATAAATCCCGAAAATCCACAGCCAAGAATGATATCCAGAGTGGTTGATCTGTTGAAGAATGGAGGAATTATCGCCTATCCGACAGACACGACTTATGGTATAGGATGCAGCATTTTCAACAAACGCGGTATCGAGCGCATATATTTATTGAAGAAACGGGAAAAGAAAAAACCATTTTCCTTTATATGTTCGGATATATCTGACGTGGCCCGTTACGCGAAAGTCAGCAATTATGCGTTTAAGATATTGAAACGCTTCCTTCCTGGTCCTTACACTTTTGTTCTGCCGGCAACCAATATTGTTCCCGATCTGCTGGTTACGAAACAGAAGACCGTGGGCATACGTATACCTTCCAATAGAATTTGTCTCGAAATAACAAAAAACCTCGGACATCCCATTATTACCACGAGCGCTAATATTTCCGGCGAAGAGCCCATAGGTGATCCGGAGAAAGTCGAAAAAGAGCTGGGCAAGAACCTGGATTTGGTGATTAACGGTGGCATATTGTCCGCGAATGTCAGCTCGGTGGTGAGCTTGATAACCGATTCCCCTGTAGTTCTCAGGAAAGGGGTTGGTGATGTCGGCTGGTGTGAGTAAGGGTTTTTAAAATGCGTAAAAGAAATGTAAGATTTGGAATAAAATGTGTCATGGCTGGAATTATCCTGATAACACTTGCGACATTTTTTCACAGTGAGGTTGCAGGGCTTTTTCAGCTAAGCCTGGCGGACGAATCAAGGCTGATTTCATTGGGGCTTTTCTGGGGTGGCGTTGCCGGAGGTGCAGGCGTCCTGATATCCATAGTCGGATTTTTGCGGAGATCCGGAACAGAAAAAAACGTGCATCTAGCCCCTACGGTTATCATTATGATTGGCATGGCTATTCTGTTTTTCCTGCTGCTGTTCTCTTTTATCAAAACATATGAACCGCAGAATATGCGCTCTGATGAAACCATTACTATTTGATTCATGCGTCAAGGAGAGGTTAATTCGATCCACAATAAATCTTAAAGTTGAATGTAAAAATTGGAACAAGTTTTATGCTAAAGGCAATAATTTTCGATTTTGACGGAATAATTGTAGATACAGAACCGATACATTACCAGGCTTTCCAGAAAATTCTCGAACCAATTGGATTTGGTTATTCCTGGGAAGATTATGTTGATCGTTACATGGGGTTTGATGACAGGGAGGCATTCCGGGAAGTATTCAAGCAACATTCAAGGGATTTGACAAATGAAGTGCTTGAAAGTTTAATTTCAAAGAAAGCCGATATTTTCCTGGAAATCGTTCGAAAGAGTGTAAAACCATATCCTGGAGTAATAAGGCTTATTCGCGAAATTTCGGGTAATTTGCCGATGGCACTCTGCAGCGGAGCGTTATTGTCCGATATTGTCCCGATATTGGGTCAACTGGGACTCCTGGACAAATTTGACGTCATAATTACCGCGGAAGATGTCGCGGCGAGCAAGCCTGATCCCGCAAGCTACCTGCTTGCGCAGGAAAAGCTTTCTTCAAAGTATCCTGATTTAAATATTGCACCCGGAAACTGTGTGGCAATTGAAGACACGCCTGCCGGTATTGAATCCGCAAGAAAAGCGGGTATTACGGTTCTTGCGGTGACGAACAGCTATTTAAAGGAAAAACTGGTTGGCGCGAACCATATTTTAGATTCACTAGATAATATCTCTTTAAAGGATTTAAAAGAGATGATGTCTTGAATCGTCGTTAAATAAAAAAACATTCTAATGGACATTGAGATTGAAAGTAAGTATAAATGGATTGCGAATAGCAGTGGTAGGGGCGGGCGCACTTGGGCTCTATTACGGGGCAATGCTCCAACGCGGGGGGAATGAAGTCCATTTCATACTGCGTCGAGATTTCGAGGCTATCAAAGCGGACGGCCTGAGAGTTTTTTCCGTAAATGGTGATTTCCATATTCAAAAGGTTAACGGTCATGGCAACGCCTCTGAAATAGGCGAGGTGGATCTGGTCCTGGTGGGACTAAAAACCTTCGCGAACCACAAGTTTGAAGAGCTTATAACACCGCTTTTGGGTGAGAACACCATAATTTTAACGCTGCAGAACGGACTTGGAAATGAAGAAGCTCTGGCTTCTCATTTTGGCGCGGAAAGAATAATGGGGGGTGTTGCCTTCCTTTGCGCAAACAGAGGAAAACCTGGAACCGTGCATCATCTGGGCGAGGGGAAAATTATTATAGGCGAATTCAGTAATGACAAAACTACACGAGCTGAAAAACTGGCGGCAATATTTCAAAAAGCTGCCGTAACATGCAGTGTTGTCAGTGAATTGAAAAGGGCAAGATGGCAGAAGCTTGTGTGGAACATTCCCTTTAACGGGATCTGTGCCCTTATGTTGAAACCAGTTGATGCCCTGCTGAGCCACAAGGAAACCAGAAAGCAAATCATTGATATAATGCGGGAGGTAATCGAGGCAGGTAATGCGCAGGGATTGAAGGACAAACTCGAACAGTCGCTTGCCGAAAAACTGATTTCGTTTTCTGAAGGACTTGGATCTTACAAACCGTCCATGCTCATAGATCGTATTGAGAACAGGCAACTTGAACTCGAAGCAATATTCAAAATCCCAATTGTGGAAGCAATGAAAAAAGGGGTGTACATGCCCAAAGTTGAACAACTTTTCGCTTTTCTGGATTTGAGTGAAAATCATAATTGAGTATAATTATTAATCAGCCATGCCGTGGGATCACCAATATGGTGCACTTTTTATATGCAGAAAAAATATGTAAATGCCAAAATAATGAGCAATTCTGCAGTACAGCAAATCGGTAAGATTTGTAACATATTAAAATTATAAAACAAAATAACCGATTATTTTAGGCAAGCAAATTGCTATTAATCATCCGGATTCCAAAGCGTCGCCGTGTAGGCATATATTTTTTGCAGCTGAAAGAAATCACGAGGGGGTGATCTTAATTGAAAAAGATTGAAGCTATCATCAAGCCGTTCAAACTGGATGAAGTCAAAGAAGCGCTAAATGAAATCGGTATTCAGGGGATGACTGTCAGCGAAGTAAAGGGATTCGGGCGCCAGAAGGGGCACACCGAACTGTACAGGGGCGCTGAGTATGTCGTTGATTTCATACCGAAAATAAAGATGGAAATAATTGTTGGCGATGATATCGTGTCAAAAGTCGTCGAGGCAATTGAACAGGCGGCTAAAACCGGCAGGATTGGGGACGGAAAGATATTTATTACACCGGTTGAAGAGGTTGTGCGGATCAGAACCGGTGAAAGAGGTCAAGACGCTATATAAAGCGAAGATTCTACTAAAAAGGAGATACAAAATGACCCCAAAAGAAGTCGTAAGTTTTGCAAAAGAAAATGGCGCTCAAATGGTTGATTTCAAATTCATGGACTTTGTCGGCATCTGGCAGCATTTTTCAGTGCCCATAAGCGAGTTTGATGAAGATACATTCGAAGACGGCGTAGGTTTTGACGGTTCTTCGATTCGCGGATGGCAGCCCATTCACGCTTCGGATATGATTATTGTCCCGGATCCGGAAACGGCCAAAATGGATCCGTTTATCGCCGTTCCGACCCTGAGCCTTATCTGTAACATTTTCGACCCGATCACGAAGGAAGGCTATACTCGTGATCCAAGAAACATTGCAAAAAAAGCCGAAGCATATCTGAAATCTTCCGGGCTTGGCGATACCGCGTTTTTTGGCCCTGAAGCCGAATTTTTCATCTTTGATGATGTACGTTTCGACTCCACCTCAAACCAGTCATTCTATATTGTTGACTCCGTGGAAGGCATCTGGAATTCCGGACGTGAAGAATTCCCCAATCTGGGCTACAAGCCGCGCCACAAAGAGGGTTACTTCCCCGTTGCTCCGACCGATTCAATGAATGACCTGAGAAATGAAATGGTCCTCGAACTGCAGAAAGTCGGAATAAGGGTTGAAGCACAGCATCACGAAGTCGCGACTGGCGGCCAGGCTGAAATTGACATGCGCTTCTCTCCCCTGGTCAGCATGGCCGACCAACTCCAGTGGTTCAAATATGTCATCAAAAATGTCGCAAACCGCAACGGCAAAACCGTAACTTTCATGCCCAAGCCTCTTTATGGAGATAACGGTTCAGGCATGCATACACACGTTTCTATCTGGAAAGACGGGGTCAACCTTTTTGCCGGTGACGGTTATGGCGGGCTCTCCAAGATGGCCCTTTATTATATTGGCGGAATAATCAAGCACTCCGCCGCACTGTGCGCTATCTGCAACCCCACCACAAATTCATACAAACGTCTGGTTCCGGGATTCGAAGCTCCAGTAAACATGGCATATTCCAGCCGTAACAGGTCCGCGGCCCTTCGTATACCGATGTTCTCAACAAATCCGAAAGCAAAACGCGTTGAGTATCGTACTCCTGATCCATCCTGCAACGGCTACCTGGCATTTGCCGCAATCCTCATGGCAGGGCTTGACGGAATCGAGAACAAAATTGATCCCGGCCAGCCGCTTGACAAAGACATTTACGGACTTTCCCCGGAAGAACTCGCCAATATACCCTCAGCTCCCGGTTCGCTCGAAGAAGCTCTCAAGGCTCTCAAGGCTGACTATGAGTTCCTTCTCAAGGGTGATGTATTTACTGCTGACGTCATTGAAAAATGGATCGAGTACAAAACGGAGGCAGAAGTTAATCCTGTCCGTATGCGTCCGGTTCCGATGGAATTTGCTCTTTACTTTGATATTTAAGTCCGGTGATCATATGATACAGAAAAGGCGGGAGATATCCCGCCTTTTTTGTGTTTTGGACATCAATTTTCTTCAATATTCAATTCGAATTAATACCGGGATATTTTAGAATCCCCGTGAATATCACGTTCATTGACATTCAAACTTCAATCTGCTAAAAATACGAATTTGCAACAAATTCATCTCACCGGGAATTTCGTGGATACGTTTCTGTTAAAACTTTCAATAATGCTGGTGCCTGCCCTTATGGCGATTACTTGTCATGAGGTATCACATGGTTATTGTGCCGAAAAATTCGGCGACAATACCGCTCGCAATATGGGACGGCTGACTCTCAACCCTTTGAAACACCTCGACATCATTGGGACTCTGATGGTTTTTGTGATCGGGATAGGGTGGGCAAAGCCGGTTCCTGTAAATTTCAACAACTTGAGAAATCCGAAACGGGACATGATTTGGGTGGCTTTGGCAGGTCCTGGTACCAATTTCATTTTGGCGATTCTTTCCGCTCTTGCCTTGAGAGGTCTCAGCGCACTCGGCAGAGGCGGTTTGGCCGGACCTTCTACTGGATTTATTATTGAACCGATTTTACTGATGCTTGCATTCTCGATTTACATTAACCTGATGCTTGCGATTTTTAATCTTATTCCTGTCCCTCCGCTGGACGGGGGGCGTGTCATGACGGGACTGCTCCCTGTTCGACAGGCAATAGCTTTTTCCCGTATTGAACCATACGGGATGATTATTATTCTCGCGCTGATTTTTCTCCCCAATTTTGTACCCACATTTCCAAGTATTTTTTCATATGTGATATTACCCATGCTTGACGCCGGCATACAACTTCTTGCCGGGTCTGATAGCATAATCGTTAGCAAAGTCACGACATTTTTATTGCGCTAGTCGGGGAAGCAATTCAACAACTGATTGCAATTAAAACAACAGTCATTACATAAATAATTCAAAACATACAGGAGTTTTCAGGATGGGTACAAATCGTATAGTCAGTGGTATGAGGCCGACCGGAAAACTGCACTTGGGCCATTTCCATGGAGTTCTGGCGAACTGGAAAGAACTTCAGAATAATTTTGAGTGTTTTTTCTTTGCCGCGGACTGGCATTCTCTAACTACCGAATATGCAAATACCGAAATTATAAGGGCAAGTACACGTGAAATGCTTCTTGATTGGCTGGCATATGGAATAGACCCGGAGAAAAGTACAATCTTTGTGCAAAGCAAGGTACCGCAACATGCGGAGATGAACCTTATTCTGTCTATGATAACCCCTTTATCCTGGCTGGAGAGAAATCCCACCTATAAGGAGCAACTGGACAATCTTGACACGAAAGACCTGTCAACGTTCGGTTTTCTTGGTTACCCTGTTCTAATGGCCTCTGACATTATTGTTTACAAGGCCGACAGGGTGCCGGTCGGTCATGATCAACTTCCGCATCTTGAAATTACCAGAGAAATTGCCCGCCGATTCAACTATTTGTATCGCGAGGTTTTTCCTGAACCGGCGGCGCTTCTTACCGAGACGCCAAAGGTGCTGGGTCTGGATGGACGTAAAATGAGCAAGTCGTATAATAATGCAGTTTATCTATCCGAAAGCGAAGAAGAGACCAGGAAAAAGGTAATGTCGATGGTTACCGATGTACAGAGGCCTCGAAAAGCGGACCCTGGAGAACCTGACAGGTGTATTGCATATACACTTCACCGGCTTTACACTCCTGAATCTATGCGTGCCGAAATAGTGGAGTCTTGCCGGGGAGCACAAATCGGATGTGTAGAATGCAAGAAGATGTTGGCGCAGAATGTTATCGATACGCTTGCGCCGTTCAGGGAAAAGCGCCGCGAACTTTCAGAAAAGCCTGAATTGCTGGAAGATATACTTGATGAAGGTTCCCGGAAGGCTGCAAAGGAAGCGGCTAAAACCATGCAGGAAGTTCGGTCCGCGTTAAATATAGAATGATATCAATACATTTGTAAAATACGTCTTGTACCAAGCTGCAATCAAACAATTGCAAAACATGTCATGTCGAACGAAGAGAGACAACTTTGATAAACGTCTTCAAGATTTCTCGCTGGAGCTCGAAATGACAATAAATTGAACGCAACTTGGTATTATAGGAGATGCGTAAATTAGCGACAATCTGGATTTCGGGACAATTTACGAAGTTAAACTCGATAAATTTGAGGGCCCTCTGGAACTGCTCCTGCATCTTATTAAAAAAAACGAGCTGGATATTTACGATATACCCATATCTATTATCACAAAACAGTATCTTGAATATCTGAAACTGATGAAGGAACTCAACCTGGAAATTGCGGGAGAGTTCCTTGTAATGGCATCAACTCTCCTGCAGATTAAATCACAAATGCTCTTGCCTTCACTGGTTCCTGACGATCAGTCCGCGGAAGAGGATGACCCGCGCGCAGAGCTGATTCGAAGACTTCTTGAGTACCAGAAGTTTAAAGAGGCGGCTGAAATCCTTGAAAATATGGATCAAACCGGCAGGGATCTGTTTGTTTGCACATTGAAGGCGCCGGAACTTGAGATTCCTCAGAATGAAAATGAGATTCCGGATGTTGAACTATTTGATTTGATAGAAGCTTTTCGTTCGGTGCTTTCCAGGATTCCCGTCGAAAAATTTCACGAAGTCAGTCCGGAATCAGTAAATATAGCCGATTGCATCCTGGAGATTCTGTCCCTCATACAGGAAAAACAGCGCATCAGATTCATTGATGTTTTTTCCGGCAAAAGTTCACGGGAATGCCTGATAGCCAATTTCCTTGCAGTTCTTGAATTGTGCAAGAGGAAAATGATAAGGACAATTCAGAATAATTTATTTGGCGATATTTGGCTGACCAGTGCAGTTCCGATTGATGAAATGGAAAATCATCCGGAGAACATGACGCATGTCTGATCTCAAACCAATTGTCGAAGCTTTGCTTTTCGTATCAGAATCCCCCTTAACTATTGATAAACTTTGCGATATACTCAACGAATATAACAGGGATGAAATTCGTTCCGTTGTAATCGAATTGCAGAGTGAATACAATTCAACGGGCCGTGGCATATTCCTCGATGAAATAGCCGGCGGATTCCAGTTCAGAAGCAGAAAGGAATACGCGGAAATAATCAGGAGGTTAGAAAAAAACAGCGCATCAAGGTTTAGCAAACCTGCGCTGGAAACCTTGGCTATAGTCGCATACCGGCAACCGATAACAAGATCTGAAATTGAATATCTTCGGGGAGTCGAATCGGGTGGGGTGCTTAGAACACTGCTTGAAAAGAATCTGCTGAAAATCCTCGGAAAAAAGAACATTCCCGGCAAACCGCTTATTTACGGGACATCGAGGAAATTTCTCGAAATTTTCAATTTGAAAGATCTGAAAAGTCTGCCGACCCTGAAAGAAATCCAGGAACTGGAGGAAACTACGGTTTTCGAGAAGCAGGACGAACTGCCATTGCAGCAGGCACCTGATGAGAATTGATGGTTAAGTATAAGGACAATGCCGGAGGCAATTCAATATGATACGTCATCCTGCAGTATCTGGTCAATTCTACAGCGGCAATCCCACAACTCTGAGAAATGAGCTCGACAGATTCATAAAAACCGGTCTGGAACGTGAGAAAGTAATAGGGATAATTGCTCCACATGCAGGTTATATGTATTCAGGGGCGGTTGCTGGATCTGTTTACAGTATTATCGAAATTCCTGATACGGTCATTATTCTCGGACCAAATCATCACGGTTACGGCGCTAAAATGGCTCTTTATCCGGCTGGTGAATGGATTACACCGTTACGGACCACGAAGGTTAACGAGAAACTTTCTCAACTGATAAAAGGAAATTCAAGCCGAATCGAGGAAGATTCGGGTGCCCATCGTTATGAACATTCGCTGGAAGTCCAGTTGCCTTTTCTTCAAAATATCAATCCCGACTTGTCCGTTGTGCCAATCTGTTTAGGATCCTGCAGTTTTGAAGAATGCATGGAATTGGGAACGGGAATAGCGAAAGCTATAAGGGAATTTGAAAAAGATGTCCTGATGGTGGCAAGTTCTGACATGACTCATTACGAATCGGCCTCCGCGGCGAAAAAAAAGGACCAGTTGGCACTGAACGAGGTTCTTGCTTTAAACCCGGAAGGGCTTCTGAAGACCTGCAGAAATGAGGCTATATCCATGTGTGGAGTAATTCCCGCTACGGTGATGCTGGTTGCCGCACTGGAACTCGGGGCAAGAAAGGCTACTCTTGTAAATTATGCCACCAGCGGAGACGTTACCGGAGATAATGAGCAGGTGGTTGCCTATGCCGCACTTACGATTCGCTGACGGCTAACCTTCTTTTTTGATTCTGAATACCTGTAATACACCCCGCATGGATTCCAGTTTATCCGTATCAAGCGTGCCGGTATCGCCAATAACTCCGATAATTACACGATTCACGCCCGTTGACTGATGAATATCGAAGTTTTTATTTATCAGGTATTCCTTTATGTGGTTTATGGCATCTTCATCCGCGTTATTCTTCATTACAATCAACACCTGATGGTACCCCCAAGATGAAAATTCATTTGTTCGTCATAATTCTTTCAAGTCTTCTTGATTCATCAATGACACGTTCGAAAAGCCTTACGAT
Organism: Geobacteraceae bacterium; assembly: GCA_035686205.1. GTDB lineage: Bacteria > Desulfobacterota > Desulfuromonadia > Geobacterales > Geobacteraceae > CAIWTU01. The sequence goes on along the minus strand of DASRZQ010000119.1, from coordinate 67,200 downwards.
TGCCTGGTCATCGAGAGGGCCGGGATTTTCGCTTTTCATGCGCCTAAAAATTTTCTTTTCTCTCTCGGGATCATAGATTGCGAGTCCGGACGTTTTCTTGATTTCACCGATTTTCAGCGCCAGGGTCGCCCTTTGATTGAATATTTTCAGCAGTTGATCGTCAAGGCCGTCAATAGCGCACCTGATTTCATCAATTGTCATACGTTCCTCGAAAATTTTTCTTAACAATCGTATCTTTCTTAAAATTGACATCATCTCTTTTGGGAAAATCAATGTTGTAATGCAGTCCGCGTGACTCCTTGCGCTGCTGTGCGCACAAAATAATCAGCTCTGCCACGGTAGTGATGTTTCGAAGCTCAAGTAAATCGGAAGTTATAATAAAATCCCAATAATACTGGGCAATTTCTTCCTGGATAAGTTTAACTCTGCTCATGGCCCTTGCAAGACGTTTGTTCGAGCGTACAATTCCGACATAATTCCACATGCAACGCCTAATTTCATCCCAGTTCTGGGATACAACAACCATCTCGTCGCTGTTTGTGGCGGTTCCCGAATCCCACTCAGGGATCTCCGGGAACTCGAACATATCTTTTTTCAGTTGCTGAATTGCGTGCCGGTAAGATCTGCCGGCATATACAGCGGCTTCGAGCAGGGAATTGCTGGCAAGCCTGTTTGCTCCGTGAAGCCCGGTAAAAGCGACTTCACCTACTGCATAAAGATATTTGATGTCAGTTTCGCCGTTCAGGTCCGATACCACGCCTCCGCAGAGATAATGGGCCGCCGGGACAACGGGAAGCGGCTCGCGTGTCATGTCGAGATTATATCTGAGGCATGTTTCATAAATATTGGGGAAGCGACTCTTGATAAATGAGGGGTCTTTGTGGGTAATGTCAAGGTAAACGCAGTCATCGCCGTGCGTCTTCATTTCATTGTCGATTGCCCTGGCAACGATGTCGCGCGGGGCAAGATCCTTGAGCCTGTGATATTTTTCCATGAAGGCGACGCCATCCCGACGTCTGAGTATGGCGCCTTCACCCCTGACCGCCTCGGAAATAAGAAAAGATTTTGCCTGGGGATGGTAGAGAGTTGTCGGATGGAACTGCATGAATTCCATGTTTGCAATCGATGCTCCGGCGCGGTAGGCCATGGCGACTCCGTCGCCTGAAGCGACATCCGGATTGGAAGTATAAAGGTACACTTTGCCGGCGCCCCCGGAAGCCAGGACCGTTATTTTGGCAATAAAAGTCTTGACCACGCCGTTTTTTTCGTCAAGGACATGTGCCCCGAGACAACGGTTAGGGATCTTATCCTCTTTAATTACTTTTGCAAGCGTAATAAGATCGATTGCGACGTGATGTTCGTATATTGTTATATTCGGGTTTTCTCTCGCCGCCGTGACAAGGGCGCGTTCGATTGCGCGTCCCGTCAGATCGTCCGCATGGAAGATGCGTCTTTGGCTGTGACCGCCTTCACGGGTCAGATGATATGAATCGCCGCTGGTTGTGAATTCAACCCCCCAGTCAATTAGGCTCTTTATCACTCCAGGCCCTTCTTCAACTACCAATTTAACGACGTCTTCGTGACATATCCCAGCCCCCGCGACAAGAGTGTCCTGGATATGAGAGTCGAAAGTGTCTTCTTTTGAAAAGACGGAAGCGATCCCTCCCTGGGCATAATTCGTCGCGGATTCTTTTATTTCCTGTTTTGTGACAAGAGCAACCCTGCCGTGATTCGCCGCCTGTATCGCAAAAGACAATCCGGCTATGCCACTGCCAATGACAAGAAAATCACTCTCCTCCTTCATTAATTCCCCCAAAAATGATATTTGAAAAATTATCCGTCCGCATAGCTGTTTATGTCAAGTTAATTTATAAGAAGAAATTTCGGCATTACAACAAATGTTCTCCGGATAAAAAAAAGGAGACAACGAAAATATGATCCCGCTCTCCTCTGGTTCCATGATTAGCATTTGATTATAAAACAAAATCTGACAGGTGAAATATTCCTTCAGGGCAACTATTATTTTGCAATTATTCTAAAGAACTTAATCAGATAATCCGCGCCGGACCATATTGTTATTAAGGTAGCTATCCAAAGATAGAACATGCCTGCATTATGCATGTTAACATACAGATATTGGGACTTGAATCCAAAAAACCAGTAATAGTCGTAATGGAGCAAAAGACAAAGTATCGCTACTATTTGAAAAATAGTTTTGAATTTTCCCAGATCGCTGGCAGGAATGACTATTCCTTCGCTGGAAGCGATACTACGCAGCCCCGTTATAATAATCTCCCTGCTCAGGATTATCAGAACCATCCATGCAGGCGCCCGTCCGGATGGGATTAGCATTATTAAAGCGGCAGCAACGATCAGCTTGTCGGCAATCGGATCAAGGAACTTTCCAAAAATGGTAACAATCCCCATCCTTCTGGCAATGTAGCCGTCAAGCCAGTCTGTTATCGAAGCTAACGCAAACAGCAAAGTTGCAAGAAAACCAGCGGTTTTGGAAGGTGAGAGCAAAAGAACGACAAGGGCCGGGATTATTAAAATCCTGAAAAATGTCAAAATGTTGGGAAGATTGAGGATTGGGTTTTTACTATTTGTAAACATGCGAACCTTTAATTGTTCTGATAGGATTTTTGGTAGTTCAACACCCTTGAAACGTAATTCTGCGTTTCTTCATACGGAGGGATGCCTCCATATTTCGACACCTTTGACAATCCGGCATTATATGCCGCCAGGGCAAGAGATACATCCCCTCTGAAAGTATCAAGAAGAAAACGGAGATACCTGACGCCTCCGCGGATATTTTCCTGGGGATCAAAAGTATTGCACACTTTCAGGTCCTTGGCCGTCTTCGGCATCAACTGCATAAGTCCCGATGCTCCTTTTGGTGAAACCGCATTCGGGTTGTATCCGGATTCGGCATGTATTACTGCTTTTATAAGTGATTTGTCGACTCCGTATTCAGCTGACAGGGAATTTATGATGGGTTCGAATTCTTCCGGGTTTCTTCCGCAACCGGCCAGCTTGAAAGTTGTTCGAAGCTTTTTGTCCTTCTTGATATCTTTCATGAAGATCTTGAATCGGCGATCCGTCGGAGCATCCGTAAAGTGTGCGACACCCTCTTCATCAACAAATTTGTAAATATCAGCAATTGCCTTATGAACATCGAAAATGGAAAAAAAGGCGAGAAGAAGCCCCAGGACCAATCTCCCGACCATGAATCCCTCCTGGAATTTGCAATAACAATAAACGCTTTCAAAATATAGACCAAAAAATAGTTCTGTTCAAGAATTAATCATGTTTTTAAGGTCTTGTTTATGGCATTGTCTTATGAGCTTTTACACAAATGATTCGTTTGCATGCAGCAACAATGAGACAGGGACAAATCAGTACATTTTGCTTTTTACGGGCTTACGTGATAGTATTGCATCAATTGGAAATCATTCAATAAAAGAGGAAAAATGTACAAACTGAAAATAATCACATCGTTTGCTTCCGCTCACAATCTTATAAATTATCAGGGTGAGTGTGAAAATCTGCATGGACACAATTGGAAGGTCGAGGTATCCGTGACGGCGCAGGCTCTTGACAAAGCCGGTTTAGGCGTTGACTTCAAGATATTGAAGGCCGAAACAAGCAAGCTTCTTAAAACACTGGACCATAAATATCTGAATGAACTCCCGCCATTTTCCGGATTGTCGCCGTCTTCGGAAAATATTGCACAATACCTTTTTCATGAACTCGGAAAAATAATCAATAATGAAAATCTAAAAGTTGACATGATCACTGTTTGGGAATCCGATTTTGCCAGTGCAAGCTACTACGAAAAAATATAAGTCCAACCTTGTTGAAATTTTTTCTTCCATTCAGGGAGAGGGACTGCTTGTAGGGTTGAGGCAGGTTTTTATTCGTTTTCACGGATGCAACCTAGATTGCGCGTATTGCGATACTGCGGCGGCTGTAAATATCCATGTCCCTGAGTTTTGTTCCGTTGAGAGAACTCCCGGCAGACAGGACTTTTACAAAGTTGGCAATCCTGTGTCGATTGAAGATGTCCTTAATGTTTTCAAAAATTGGCAAGAAGACTGGCCTTGTGTTCATCATTCGATTAGTCTCACGGGCGGCGAGCCGCTGTTGCAGGTCAGGGCATTAAAGGAGTGGGTTCCTGAGCTTAGGAGTATTTTACCAGTCTATCTCGAAACCAATGGGGTTCTCCATGACTCTTTGCGTGAAATTATTAACCATCTGGATTTAATCGGTATGGATATCAAGCTTCCTTCCGTATCAGGGCATTCAGGGTTCTGGGAGGAGCACCGGTTATTTATGCAAATTGCGGCGCGGAAAAACGTTTTCGTTAAAATAGTTATAGATGAAGGAACGCAGGAGTGGGAAATTGTCAGGGCGTGTGAAATTATCTCGTCAGTGGACAGGAAAATTCCCCTTATTTTGCAACCCAGGACTTTGAATGAAAGGACATTGGGAATCAAGGCCGTTCGAATGCTTGAGTTCCAGGAAATAGCCGGCAATCTTCTCGATGAGACAAGAATAATCCCGCAAACACACATATTCTCGGGATTTCTCTGAGTATACAATTTCCATGCGCTCACAAAGGGAAAATCATGATTATTGAAGATATGACCATGGGTGAATTCGAGGAAGGGTTGAAAACATGCCGAACCGTGCTGATTCCCTTTGGCTCGGTTGAAGAGCACGGCTACCACCTTCCTTTTTCAACGGACACCATCCAGGCGTATGAAGTGGGGAAAAGCGCTTCAAAACTAATTCCTTTATTTGTGGCCCCTCCTGTTCATTACGGCAACTGCCGTTCAACTTCATGTCATCCCGGAACAATTTCCATTTCAGCCGCAACGCTGAAACTTCTGGCAAAAGATATAGTACGCGCGCTTTACTCCCACGGGCTGCGGAATCACATTATTCTTACCGGACATGCCGGAGGCAGCCATCGATTGGCATTACAGGACGCAGGGGAAGAGCTTATCGCCGAATTTTCGGATATCAGGATCGCCGTGGTTACCGAATATGAGATCGCAAAGCGGGAGGGTAGGGGAATCATTGAAACCGAGGGAGACGGTCATGCCGGGGAAATTGAGACATCGCGAATAATGTATTCCCATCCGCAACTGGTTAAAGGTTCAGGCGAAGAGGAATATCCCCAGTTTCCAATCGGCATACTGGTCAGGAATAAAAGAAAATTCTGGAAGAATGGAATCTGGGGCAATCCAACGAAAGCGAGCGCCGCCAAGGGAAGATTGTTACACGAACGTGTGGTCGCGAAGATAGTTGAATTGGTTAAAACAATCGAGAATTTTCAAGAGTAGCTTGTGCGGAGAACGTCTCTTCCTGTTTTTTTGCATCACTTTCCATTCTACTTATACGGATTTCCCGGTTCTCCTTTGATGTCCATTATTTATTAAGTATATCGCGATGAAGAAATATTAAAATTGCCTCCGAGTTGAGATCTATACGCTTGGATATGAGGTAGAGGATTGATAATAAATAAGATTCAGACCAGCAGAAGAAATGGTCAACTGACCGACTCCAATCCGAATTTGTAGGGTTTGGTATACAGTTTGAGGGGTGAAAGACTGGAGATATCTCGTTGAGGAAAACAGGAAGGATCCAGCGTGGTTGAGGTGGAAGAACGGTCGTGATGACATCAAGGAGTAAAGAAATAAATTTTCAGTCCGGGAATTTTGCTGTTAACAAAAGTTTCCAGAAGGGGTTACCCTTGGGCAAAATGCAAAAAGGCTTCAAAACGAAAATTTGAAAGACGTTTTAGCATGAGGCCCTCGAGGTTACCTGGCGCAACAAATAATAACAAATATGTCAGTTATTAATGTCAGATATTATGTCAAGGCTCGTACTTGACATAATATATCTCATCGGACGTAAAAGGTCAGGCAAGGAAAGACCCCATTCATATAACATGGGGTCGACGGACGAGAAATGGTAACCTTTTCAGGGCTAAGTAGTTGAAATTACTTGTTTCACGGAATGTTTCACGGAATTGCATTACTAAATTCAATAACTTACGCTATTTTTAAAGGAGTTCCAATGATTAATACACCTAAACAAAAAGTGAGCTTTCGTATCCATGCTGACCTGGTTGACCGGCTTCAAGACTTCGCCGTCCGTGAGCGTGTCTCCGTCTCGCAAGTGCTCTGTCATCTGGTCATACGCTTTTTTTCCGGCAGTCCTGAGCCTTCCTCTTTCCGCTGTCTTCATTCTCCGGATTTGGTAGCTAAAAAACACGATGATTTCCGGGATAAGTGCTGCACTCTCTTCGACGATTTCAAACGTCAAGGTTTCGACACGAATGAATCAATCAAACGTACAAATTTCGCTCTCAAGGCAGTTTCTCACCCTTGGGCAAGCTATGAGGTTGTCTCAACCACTTTGAGGTCTGCGGGGAGATTTCGCAAGGAGGTGAACAAGTGAAAATTGTAACATTGGACAGGTATAATCTCATGAAAGGGACCGGTAAGGGGGGGACCCGAGTGCCGGAAGCCCCCCACCCGGTCCCCGGTAGCGTAACAGTGTTACGCGAACGGTTGAGGGGGTTGTATTGGCGGCCATTTGCGAGGCTTGATTATCTTATCTGGGTCTGTCAGTACTTGCGCGTCGGCTTGGCCTTTCGTGCGCCTACGAGCTTGCGAGTGCACAGAGCGAAGCGTTGCGCCTTTGACTTGCCAGCTGGGCCGGTCTTCCCTACTCTCTCGCGGTCTGGTTAACAGTCACTAAGAAAAGTTGACTTCGACACCCTAAAAGCCCGCCTTTCAAGGTTTTAGGGGTTTTGACGTTGACACGTCCGACAGATGGTGCTATTTGCCCGACAAACGAGCGGTGACAGTCGGGATTGGGGGTTGTATGAGCTACACATTAAAAGATTCCAAGACATTCTATATCTTATCGGACGTTTTAGAAATCTGTTAAACGGAAATCATATTGGCGCAGCAGCACACGTTGAACAAGGTTATTTATTCCGGTTGTCTATTACTCTGACGGCTTTTCCCTCGTGTCTGGGCATGCTTTTAGGCTCCACCAGTTTGACGGTTACACTGATTCCAAGCGCCGACTTAATACGCTTTTCGATGAGCTCAAGGAACGATCTCTGTTTTTTCATCTCATCGAAAAATATATTTTCCGTGACTTCAACATGGACTTCAAGCGAGTCGATTGAGCCTTCATTTGTAAGCACAAGCTGATAATGTGGCTCGCAGCCTTCTATATCAAACAGGATCTCTTCTATCTGCGACGGGAATATGTTTACTCCCCGGATGATAAGCATATCATCAGTGCGCCCCATGGTTTTTTTCATACGAACATGTGTTCTGCCGCACTCGCACGGTGAATAATCGAGGCTGGTGATGTCGCGGGTCCTGTATCGGATCATTGGAAATGCTTCTTTAGTAAGTGTCGTAAGTACGAGTTCTCCAACGCTTCCAGGCGGAAGGACTTCGCAGGTTTCGGGATCAATGATCTCCGGTATAAACGCATCCTCGAACAGATGCATACCGCATCGGTAACGGCATTCGCCGGCAACGCCCGGGCCGATGATTTCCGAAAGGCCGTAGTTGTCGGTCGCAGATATAAAGAGCCTGTTTTCGATTTCCCTGCGCATGGCCTCGGACCAGGGTTCAGAGCCAAAAAGCCCCACGCGCAGCGATAGGCTCTTGGGATCTATTCCCATCTGCTCCATGCGGTTCGCCATCGTGATGGCGTAGCTGGGTGTACAGACAAGCGCCGTTGTTCTGTAGTCCTGCATTATCATAATCTGTTTTTCGGTATTTCCCGAACTCATGGGTATAACCGAAGCGCCGATGGCTTCGGCCCCGTAATGCAAGCCGAAAGCTCCGGTAAAAAGTCCGTAACCGAAAGCGATCTGGACAACATCGTCATGGGTTACTCCTGCCGCGGTCATAAACCTGGCAACAAGATTTGCCCAGGATTTTATGTCGTTTTTCGTATAGCCGACGACCGTGGGTTTGCCTGTAGTCCCGGAAGAAGAATGGATACGGACTACCTCCCTCAGCGGCACGGCAAACATGCCATACGGGTAATTCAGTCGAAGGTCCTCTTTGGCCGTAAACGGAAGCTTGGCCAAATCCTTAAATGTTTTGATTTCTTCCGGGACAATGCCTGCCTCATCAAATTTCTTTCGATAACAGGTTACGGTCTTATAAACTCTGTTCAACGTCGCCTGAAGCCTTTCCAACTGAAGTTGCTCAAGTTCTTCCCGCGGCATGCATTCATACGTCGGATCCCAAATCTGCATACTGTACCTCTCCGGAATTATCTTTCCCAGATTTCCTTTTTGTCCTTGCCCAGATACGCTCTTTGAACTTCCTTGTTTTCCAGCAACTCTGATGCTTTTTCTTCAAGTATCACTTTACCTGTTTCAAGCACATAACCCCGGTCTGCTATCGTCAGGGCGGCCTTGGCATTCTGCTCGACAAGAAGAATTGTTGTTCCGTTTTCCCTGCGAAGCTTTTCGAGTACCTTGAATATTTCCTTCACTACCAGAGGGGCAAGTCCCATCGAAGGTTCGTCTAAAAGCAAAATTCCCGGCTTTGCCATGAGAGCCCGGCCAATGGCCAGCATTTGCTGCTCTCCGCCTGAAAGCGTACCAGCCATCTGTTTGCGTCGTTCGAACAACCTGGGGAAAAGAGCATAAACTTTTTCAATGTCTATTTTTATCTGCCCCCTGCCCTCCCGCCTGCGATAACGAAGGTAGGCTCCCAGCTCCAGGTTGTCCTCGACCGACAGGGGTTTGAAAATCTGCCTCCCCTCCGGAACCTGGGATATGCCCATTTCCACGATCTTGTCTGCTGAAAGGTTGTGTACCGCGGTTCCCCGAAACAGTATCTCGCCACTTCTTACCGGAGTGATCGCGGAAAGCGAGTTGAGGGCTGTAGTTTTACCTGCCCCGTTGGCGCCTATCAGAGTAACGATCTCCCCTTCATTGAGATGAAGGGAGACATTTTTAAGGGCATGGACTTTGCCGTAAAAAGTATTGATGTTCTTTATTTTAAGCATGATGTGTTTTGGATTATGCTAATCCGAGCCAAGATACGCTGCTATTACCTCCGGATTCTCCTGTATCTCTCGCGGTGTTCCCTCGGCAAGCTTGCGGCCCAAATTCAGAACGACAATAGAGTCACAAATATCCATGATCAACTCCATGTCATGTTCCACCAGAACGACAGTTACACCTGATTCCCTGATTTTCCTGATAAGGTCAGCGAGATGTTCGGTCTCGCGGCTGTTAAGGCCTGCTGCGGGCTCATCCATAAGGATAACCCGGGGGGCCAGAGCCATGGCGCGGGCTATTTCCAGCAATCTGCCTTTGCCAAACGGAAGATTGCCGGCAGCGACACCGGACAAATCGGAGATGCCGCAGAAATCCATCCACTCAGCAGCGTTTGCCCTTATTTTCCGCTCTTCCTTGAGATGACCGGGGAGCTTGAACGCGCAGGAAACAATGCCGCTTCTGCTCCGGGTATGAAGTCCCACCATGATATTTTCCAGTACCGTCATTTGCCCGAACAGTTCAATATTCTGAAATGTCCTTACGAGCCCGAGACGCGCAAGCTTCTCGGGGGGGAAACCGGAAACATCCTTATCGCCCAAAAAAATCTTCCCCTCTGATTGTGTATACAAACCGGTAATGATGTTGAAGAGGGTGGTCTTTCCGGCGCCGTTCGGGCCGATTATCCCGGTGATTTCTTCATCGCGGACTGAAAAGGAGACATCCTCAAGTGCGGTAAGGCCGCCAAATGTTTTTGTGATTCCATCGGCCCTAAGCATTTTCGCCTCTAGTGCGCTTGAAAGCGGGCAACAACGCTCCCGCAATTTCGGGAATTCCACGGACGATTCCGCCGGGCATGAACATGATCATCAAGATTAAAATCAGACCGTATACAAGTATGTCAAAATCCTGAAACGTTCTGAGAAATTCGGGAAGTAGCGTCAACAGCGCGGCCCCGAAAAAAGACCCGTATATGCTGCCAAGCCCGCCAACGACAACCATGGTAACAAGTTCGATGGAAAAATTGAACCCGAAAGAAGCGGGAGATATGAATGTCATGGTATGGGCATACAGACATCCGGCAACCGAAGAAATCAGAGCGGACAGTGTAAAAATCTGAACCTTGAGAAAACCGGCGTTTACACCCATCACCCGCGCCGCGGTCTCAGAATCATGGATTGCCCGCAATGCACGGCCGATTCTGGAGTTGGCCAGATTTACGGAAAGCAGTATGGTGACCAGGGTAAAAGCCCAGATGAGGTAATAGTTTTTCGTATCACTGTCGAACTGGAAAGATCCGATGGAATAATTCGGGATGCCGGTCAGACCAGAGGGTCCGGCGGTAATGTCCACAGTCTCGTTAAACGCAATGTAGACAATTATTCCAAAGCCGAGGGTCGCCATGGCCAGATAGTGGCCTTTCAGCTTCAGTATGGGGAAGCCGAGCACGAAAGCAAGAACGGACGTGGCGGTTGAGGCAATAATCAAAGTTAACCATGGGCTGTACCCGCAGGTCGCGGTCAATACTCCGGATATGTATGCCCCCAGGCCGAAAAAGGCTGCGTGTCCGAGTGAAATCTGTCCGGCGAAACCCAGCAGGAGGTTCAGCGCCACTGCCAGCATCGTGTTTATTCCTACAAACACCAGCACGTTCATAAGGTATCCGCCGGAGAAAAACAACGGCGCAATAACAACAGCCATTGCAAACAGAAAGAATGTCAAAAGTTCCTTTTTCATGGATGGCATCTTATTTCAAACCCTTTCTGTTTCCGCTTTCCTGAAAAGCCCCTGAGGCCTGACAAAAAGTATCAGCAACAGTATGATAAAAGCGATGGCATCCTTGTAGCCTGAAGATATGAGACCGGCGCCCATCGACTCCAGCACACCGAGGATCATTCCGCCGAGTACTGTTCCGATTCCGCCGCTCATCCCCCCGATAATCGCTGCGCAAAACCCCTTCAGTCCGAGCATTATTCCGACATCGTAAGAAGTCATGGTCAGCGGTGCGGCAATCATTCCCGCTATGGCGCCCATGGAAGAGCTTATGGCAAATGAAAAAAGCACCATTCTCTTCACATCAATACCGACAAGGCTTGCGGCGTTACGGTTGTAAGCGCACGCCCGCATGGCCTTTCCGCTGATACTGTAAAAGAAGAAAAGCTTGTTGATGATTATCACCAGGAATGTAATGCCGAATATCCATAAATGCTGTGGAAGAATCGTTGCCCCTTCCAGAGTAATCGGTGCACTTCCGTAAAATGTGGGAATCGTGTGGGTGTCTTTGCCCCAGACAATCATGGCCAGCCCGCGGATGAAGATACTGCCGCCAATTGTAATTATTACCAGGTTGAGATGCGTGGGCTGCTTGAGAGGCCTTATTGCAAGCCGCTCAAAAATAACGCCTGTCGCCGTCGATGTAATGACCGCCAGCAGCATCGCTGCGGCAAACGGCACTTTGACAACCGAGAGGAAAAAATAAGTCAGCATACCGCCCAGCATGACAAATTCTCCCTGGGCGAAATTGATTATGCCGGTGGAATTGAAAATGATCGCGAATCCAAGGCCGATTAGAGAGTAAATTGCCCCGGTTGACAGGCCGGACAAAAGATATTGCAGGATTTGGCTTGCAAAGTTCATGTAGACCGTTTCTACTCAAGATAAAGTCAGCGCAGAGGGCTTTCCCCATTCTGCGCTGGCTGTATTTTCAATAACGACTGAATGCGTTTGGTTCCTAATGGACAAGTACCCAGTCTTTGCCCTTTATCTCCACAAGTACAAATGCATCTTTATTGAGACCGCTGTGATCTTTGGGGGTATATGTGAAGACACCGCCTATCCCGGGAAAATTTCGGATCTTTTCAAGCTGGGCGCGAATATCCGATGGTTTGTCCCCTCCCCTTTCGATGGCCGTTTTGACAAGCATCATTGCATCCCACGCGTGACCTCCGAAGTGGTCGCCTTCTTTTTTAAAGTGGTTCTGGTAATCCTTGACAAAAGAAAGAAGAGTCTTTTTCTGCCTGTCTGAATTCGGCAGGAGATCCGCCACCAGTACACGACCTGAAGGGAGAATTATCCCTTCTGCTGCATCTCCGGCAAGTTCGATGAATTTCTTGGAAGACACGCCGTGGCTCATATAGAGCGGTATTTTCACGCCGAGCTGTTTCGCGTTTCTGGCTACAATGGCCGGGCCGGGGTTCGTCCCCCAGCAGATCAAAGCCTGGGCCTGACTGTTGCGGATCTTCGTCAGCTGGGGTGTCATGTCGGTGTCCTTGGGACCATAGGTGTCGTCCGAAATTATCTGAATACCATATTTAGCGGCATTGAGTTTCAGTTGTTCCCGTCCGGATGAACCGAATGAGTCGGAAACGGTCAGAATGGCAACCCTCTTTATTTTATGCCTGGCCAGGTATTCGTAGATTTTTGCTACGGCAAGCGAATCGTTCTGTGCGGTCTTGAACACCCAGGATTTTACAGGTTCAGTGATTTTTATCCCGGCGGCGCAGGAAACGAGAGGCACCCCGGCTTTTTCGACTATCGGGATTACAGCCATCGTATCTCCGGTAATGCTCGGGCCAATAATGGCCGATACGTGGTCCTGGCGGATCAGCCTGGTTGCAGCCTGAACAGCCTTTGTGGAATCACCCTGAGTATCGTAAACTATCAATTGAACCTGGCGCCCTTTTATGCCTCCGGACCTGTTTATCTCGTCGGCTACCATCTGGGCGGTATTCCTTTCAGGCTCACCGAGAAAAGACGCCGGTCCGGTAACGGAAAAGAGTGCGCCTATTTTTATCGGGGGTGCCGCCAGCGCCTGGTTCACAAAAATCGTCATTATAAAAAGAAAAGCCAGAGTACCAACATTCATTCTCATTTTTTTCCTCCTGTCAGTAAATCAAATCAGCGTGCAAGTGCCCAATCCCCTTTTGTAATCCGTACCATTTCAAAGGCCGAAAGGTCGAGACCATTGTGATCAGCCTGTGACATATTGAAAATGCCGGACACGCCAACCAGCCTTCTCGTTCGCTCCAGGCCGGATCTAATTTTATCGGGAGTTGCTCCTGATGTCTTCACGGCATTCAATACAAGGTGGAACCCGTCAAATGCATATCCACCAAATGTCGACGCTTCAGTGCCATATGACTTCTTGTACACGAGGTCATAATCTTTGAGTACTTTCTGCTGCGGATCATTTTTTGCCAACAGTTCATAGACCGCAAGCTTGCCGGCAGGCAGCAGAATTCCTTCGGAAGCTTCGGTCCCGGCCAGTTCGATAAATTTCTTCGATGCAACGCCGTGGCTCTGGTAAAGGGGGATCTTTATGGCCAACTGTTTCATGTTTCTGGTGACAACCGCGGGGCCCGGATTCGTTCCCCAGCAGATTATCGCGTCAGGCTTAAAACCCCTGATCCGGGTCAGCTGCGCGGTCATATCGGTGTCCTTGGGTGAATAAACCTCGTCGGCGACAATCCTGATCCCTTTTTTTGCCGCCAGGAGTTTAAGCTGTTCACGCCCGGAAGAGCCGTAAGAATCGGACACAGTCAAAATTGCTATATTTTTCTGCTTAATTCTTGCTGCGTAATTAAAAATCTTTTCCGCGGCCACGTGATCATTTGCCGGCGTCTTGAAAACCCACTTTTTAACGGGGTCGGTAATTTTAATCCCGGCGGCGCAGGATATCAGCGGTATGTGCTCTTTTTCCACAATCGGGATTATCGCCAGTGTTTCCCCGGTAGTGCTGGGGCCGATAATGGCAGCAACCCTGTCGTTTTTGATCAGCTTGGTGGCCAGTTGAACAGCTTTGGTTACATCACCCTGGGTGTCATAAACAACCAGTTCAAGCTGGCTGCCGTTGACTCCGCCTTTGCTGTTGACATCCTTTACCAGCATTTCAATGGTCTTTTTTTCCGGCTCGCCCAGGAATGACGCCGGACCTGTTACGGCAAACAGACCGCCTATCCGGATCGGGGGTGCAGCCGGCGATGCAGTTGCAAATACAAGTAAAATTACTAAGCAACAAAACGCGGATACAGCTTTTCTCATTACTCCCTCCTTGAAAACATTAAATAAAAAATTACATTTGATACAGTCTTTCACCTTCAAGCACGTTAAAACCCTTTTCAGTCAAAGTGGTTATCGCTTTTTCCGTTTCGTCGAAGCGGAAAATTATCACTGCATTTTCCCCACAGCGTTCAACAAACGCATACATGTACTCAACGTTTATCGATGCGCCGTCCAGTGTATCAAGGATTTCCGACAGGCCACCCGGCCTGTCGGGAACTTCGATGGCGACAACTTCCGTTTTACTGACGGTAAATCCGTTTTCCTTAAGGATCTGTTTAGCCTTTTCACGGTCATTGACGATAAGCCGTAAAATGCCGAAATCCGAGGTATCCGCAAGTGAAAGGGCACGAATATTCACGCCGGCTTCACCAAGAATCCGGGCAACCTCGGCCAGCCTTCCCGACTTGTTTTCTATGAAAATCGAAATCTGTTCTACTTTCATTGTTTTTCCTCCGAACTGACAAATGACATCTTGCCGGTGCCTCGTGGTGATTCGCGATCAGCGGATTTCGCGGTTGTCAATAACTCTCTTGGCCTTGCCTTCACTCCTCATGATCGTTTTCGGCTCCACCAGTCTGACTTTGCAGGTTACTCCCAGCAGATCCTTTATCTCCTTCTCTATGGTCAGCGAAAGGTTCTGGAGATGCTTAACCTCATCCGAGAAAAGTTTTTCGTCAACCTCCACCTGAACTTCAAGGGTATCCAGATTCTCTTTCCTGTCCACGATAAGCAGGTAATGCGGCTCAACACCCTCAATTTCCATTAGTATGGCTTCAATCTGCGACGGGAACACGTTGACGCCACGGATTATCAGCATGTCATCGCTTCTTCCGCTCATCCTGGCTATACGCGCATGGGTGCGGCCGCACGGGCATGGCTGGTAAGTGATGCTGGTTATGTCGCGAGTGCGGTAACGGATAAGCGGAATGCCTTCCTTGGTTATGGTTGTGATGACCAGTTCCCCTTTTTCTCCTTCGGGAACCGGCAAGCCGGTTGCGGGATCAATGATTTCAGGTATGAAATGATCTTCCCATATGTGCAGTCCGCATTTTGCCTCTATGCATTCGATGGCCACACCCGGACCCATGATTTCGGAAAGTCCGTAGATGTCGATGGCGCTAAGATTGAGCTTGTCCTCGATTTCCGCGCGCATGGACTCCGACCACGGCTCGGCGCCGAAAATTCCTACACGGAGGTCAAGGGACTTGAAATCGATTCCCTCCTCAAAAGCAGCCTCGGCCAGATAAAGGGAATACGACGGTGTGCACGTCAGTACGGTAGAACCGAAATCCTTCATAATCAGTATCTGTCTTTTTGTGTTGCCTCCGGACATGGGTATCACCGAGGCTCCCAGCCTTTCAGCCCCGTAATGCGCACCCAACCCCCCGGTGAAAAGACCGTACCCGTAAGCATTGTGGATGATATCACCTTTATGGACACCGGCGGATACAAAAGATCTCGCCATCAGCTCGGACCAGACGTCAATATCTTTACGCGTGTATCCGACAACCGTCGGCTTGCCGGTAGTTCCCGATGACGCGTGGATCCTCACGATATCATCCATGCCTGTTGCAAACAGACCGTAGGGATAACTTTCGCGCATATCCTGTTTGTATGTGAAGGGCAGTCTTGCGATATCTTCAATAGATTTTATTGCTTCAGGCTTGATGCCGGCATTGTCAAAGGACTGTCTGTAGAAGGGCACCTTATTGTAAACGCGCTCTATGACTGACTTCAAACGCTTGAGCTGCATGGCTTCCAGGGCAGGCCTGGGCAGGGTTTCGAAATCTTCATTATAAAACATGACTAGTCCTCTGGATGGAATTGTGTTGCTGCACGGGGAGGGGTAATTACGCGATACTGTTTTTGCCGAGTTCGAAGGCTTTTTTGTTAACTTCGAGAGTCTTTCCCGGCACCATTTTTTCGATGGCGTTGAGCCAGAATTCTTCATCAGCTCCGGACAATGCGGACAACGCTCCGAGCAGGACGGTGTTGGCCGTTTTGGCGTTCCCGGCCTGTTTGGCAAGTTCAATGCCGTCTATGAAAATACTATCCGGATATAACTTTGAAATTTTCCCGTCAATACCTTCAGGATATGTCTCCTTACCCGTGGAGACTGAGGGCGGATTGATCCTGAGATTGTTAACGACGATCCTGGCGCTTTTTTTCATCAACGGCAAATACCGGTACGCCTCAAGAAGCTCGAATCCGACAAGGATATCGGCTTCCCCCTCGGGAATTATCGGAGAATAAACCTTTGCGCCGAATCTGACATGAGATACCACGCTCCCGCCCCGTTGCGCCATTCCGTGGACTTCACTTTTCTTGACGTCAAAGCCGGCCAGCATCAGGGCTTCAGAAATAATTTCCGAAGCAACCAGTATCCCCTGACCTCCGACCCCGACAAGCAGGATGTTAGTTACGGTATCATTCATTTGGTTGCCCTTATTGCCATGAATTTGCACAGTTGGGTGCACACGTCGCAACCGCCGCACAACAGAGTGTCTATGAACGCCTTTCCTTTGCCACCACTTCCTGTCTGCCACACAATTGCAGGGCAGCCAAGTTTTACACATTCCCTGCAGCCTTTGCATATTTCAGGGTCGATTTCAAGGGGGGCTCCACGTTTAAAAACGCCCGGTCTCTTGATAAGGACGCAAGGTCTTGATGTTATTATTACCGAAGGCTCCGGACGGTTCATTTCTTCCGTGATCGCTTTTTCCGTTTCTTCGAGATTATACGGATCAATTGCCCGGATGTTTTTTACTCCGAGCGAGCGGACCAGGGAAGAAAAATCGACCTGAAAAGTCTCTTCCCCCGTGAGAGTATACCCTGAAGCGGGATTTTCCTGGCGACCGGTCATTGCCGTTATTCTGTTGTCGAGGATTATTACCGTGGCGGGCGCTTTGTTGTAGACCATGTCCAGAAGGCCGGTCATGCCTGAATGGAGAAATGTCGAGTCGCCAATCACGGCCACGACCTTTTTTTGATCTCCGGGGGTGAGTACTTTTGAAATACCGGTTGCATTACCTATGCTCGCTCCCATGCAAACGCAGGTGTCCATTGCGGACAGCGGCGGCATGAATCCCAATGTATAGCAACCGATATCGCCGGTTACGAAAGCGCCAAGTTTATTAAGAGAAAAGAAAACTCCTCGATGGGGGCAACCCGGACACATATTGGGCGGACGGGCGGGCAGCCTGTCAATTTCCAGAAAATCCGGCTTCTCCATCCGGAAAGATTCACGCAGTACGCCGGGTGTAAGTTCTCCGCAAATCGGCAGAACAGATTTGCCGGTTACATCGATACCAAGGCATTTAATCTGCTCTTCCAGGAAGGGATCGAGTTCTTCTACGACGTAAAGACTGCTGACTTTCCCGGCAAATTCCCGTATCATTTTTTCCGGAAGGGGGTAAACCATGCCGAGTTTCAGCACCGATGCCTTCGGCAGAACTTCCCTGACGTATTGATATGATATGCCGGAAGTTATCACACCAATGGAGATATCCCTTAATTCAATGCGGTTAATTTCAAGATTCTCGGCGTTTGCAGCCAGTTCCGCCAGACGCTGTTCCACAATCCTGTGCCTGACCCTGGCATTGCCGGGCAGCATTACGTATTTTGCTGCTTTGCGCTCAAGACCCGCTGGAGGGAGACCGGTAACAGGATCTGATGTCCTGACGATGGATTTGCTGTGGGAGATTCGTGTTGTTGTGCGGAGAAAAACCGGGGTGTCGAACCGTTCGGATATTTCAAAGGCAAGCCTGGTAAAGTCCAGGCATTCCTGGGAGTCCGCCGGTTCCAGCATGGGTATCTTGGCGAACTTGGCGTAGTTTCTGTTGTCCTGCTCATTCTGGGACGAATGGAGTTCAGGGTCATCGGCGGTTACAAGTACGAGGCCGCCTTTCACACCTGTATAAGAAAGAGTGAAAAGCGGATCGGCGGCAACATTCACTCCCACGTGCTTCATTGCCGCGAGCGCTCTTCCGCCGCCGAATGATGCCCCTATGGCAACTTCAAGCGCCACTTTTTCATTAGGAGCCCATGACGCGTCGATGTTCTCGTACTGTACAATACTCTCAAGTATCTCGGTGGAGGGTGTCCCCGGGTATGCGCTTGCTACCTTGATTCCCGCTTCATAGGCCCCGCGGGCTATGGCTTCATTGCCGGAAAGAATTTCCCTCATTAACAGGCGGTTCCTTCGCTATAAATAAGGTTTTTATCCCTGATAAACCTGGGAAAATATACATAAACAGGGCTTATATGTCAACTGCTTTGTAACACCGCTGTAAGATTTGCACATTCAATTTACTATTAATAATTTTAATTAATATAATTATATTTCATGGATTTGTTGATAAAACTGCAAGCAGATTGAGAATAACAGCAGCCTTGTGTAAAGTAAAAATCATATGGACAGAATTATGCCCTCCAACAAACCGCAATCACTTACACTGAGCTGTCTGAAACCGAAAATTTCCATTGTTCTGATTGTTATCAACGTGCCGGCAATAATCAAATCTTCTCTTCCCTTTTCAAGGCCGGGGAGTTTCAACCTTTCTTCAAGGCTCATCGGCTCCAGTTCAAAATACATTTTTTTTATATCATCAATAGACAGACAACAATTATTAACACGGCCGTAATCATATTCTTCCATTTTGAGGTGAATTGCGGCCAGCGTGGTAGCCGTCCCCGCGGTTCCCACCAGTTTGGAATTCGAGAGGATATCAGTCATGCCTGCTTTTTCGACATCAGCGAGCACTTTGACCAGTTCCCTGGTAATCTTTTCATCCATTGCTGCCGGACAACTTTTCCCTTCGGTGAGCCTGACCACTCCGAGAGGGAGGCTCACGGAGAAAATTGGGGATTTGCCGTTTGCCAATGTATATTCAGTGCTTCCACCCCCTACATCAAACACGAAGTAATCGATATTTTTATTGTTCAATCCCGAAATGACCCCGCGCAGCGTCAGCAGCGCCTCTTCCCTGCCGTCTATTATTTCGAGGGCAATTCCCGTGTTTTTATAAACATCGCCAACAAATTTCCTGCCGTTCGCGGCGTCTCGAACTGCGCTGGTCGCAACCGCCCGGCATCTTTTGACACGGTGTTTTTTCAGCAGGTCCGCAAAATCATGGAGTGCATTAATCGTCCTTTCGACGGCGCTGTCGGATATTCCCGTATCTTTTTTGAAGCCCCCGCCGAGTCTTGTGATATGACGCTTTATCTGAACCGGTATTAAATCCTTGCCGTCCCTGAAACCTATCAAAAGCCTGGCGCTGTTCGTGCCCAGATCAATGGCCGCAACTAATTCATTCACTGCATATTGCTCCGTTTTTTGTTTAATATTATTTCCATCGATAAATCGCTGATCTTGTCAAACGCGGAAATAATGTCGATATATAACAGTCCTGCTATTACCGTGCATTCACCGCCGCTCAATCTTCTGTTATGATTTTTCTTCAACACTTCCCTGGAAGCAACAATGGACCCGCGCAACACCCGGGCTTGCACGGCGTCCGGATTTCCGGAGTTGTCAAAAGCTTTCAATGTCAAATCAAGCATCCCTGTGACTCGGGTTGCCATTTCTCGTATTTCATTCATTGCCGTATCGGAAAAATAAACCTTGCCTTCCTTTTTTCGTCTAAGGCATTCGATGATAATTTCCGAGTAATCCCCGATATTCTCAAGGCCGTTTACAGACTGCAGCATTACGGGAATGCCCACGGAAATCTCGGGAGTCAGCTGTTGCCTGCCAAGCATTACAAGGAAACTTGATATTTCCTTCTGCAGTGCGTCTAGCGCACTTTCTTTCTGTTTTACTACAGTGTATTTTCTGGCGTCGAATTCTTCAAACATTTGCACAACATCACAGAACATTGACTTCGATAATTCCGCCATCCTCCTGATTTCATTCCCGGCCTGTGAAAATGCAATCACGGGAGTATTCAATACCCTGAAATCTATGAATTTCAGACGAGCTTCCATACCGATTTCCAGACCATTACCAGGAAGGATTTTATTTGCCGAGCGGGTGAAAACTCCCACGAGCGGCAGGAAGATGAATATTGCCAACATGCTGAAAACAGTGTGGGCATTGGCAAGAGTGCGGGACAGAACGGATTTTATGTAAGGCTGGTTGGCATAAGACGCCAGGCCGGCATTTTGCACCAAAGGGAGGACGCCGTGTGGAGAAAAGAAAAGAACAACCTTGAGAAACAGCGGAAACATGAGGAGAACCGCCGATAAAAGAAAAAGGGTGAATATAAAATATATGATGACGGTTCTTTTTGCCTCAATGTTGCCGCTGATTGTTCCGATCGCCGACAGCCATGACGTTCCGAGGGCTTCACCGAGGACCATGGCAAGGGCGGGTTCGAAAGGCAGGAGGCCGCCGGTGGAAAGGGCTATAATAATCCCAATCGCGGCACTTCCGGACTGCACAAAAAATGTGAGCATGGCACCAAGCAGTACTTCCGCAATGTGCGACGAAGGCATGTAGGAACGGTACGACATGAAAATCGTGTTCTCCTTCAAGTTCAGAAAGTTGGCCTCCATCATGTTCAGTCCGAAGAAAAGCAGGCTTACCCCGAGAATTACCTCACCGAGATGTACATTTCTTCGCTTTCTGCTGAAAAACTTCAGGATAACTCCCGCAAAGATGCCGGGGGCGGCAATAAAAGATATTCTGAAAGCAATCAACTGAACGACGAATGTGGTTCCGAGGCCGGTTCCTATAAGCATTCCAAGCGCCTGGTAAAGAGACAGCAGCCCGGCATTAACCAAACCGATTATGATAATGGAGGCCGCTCCGCTCGACTGCAGCAGCGCAGTAAGACAGCTTCCGAGAAAAGCCGCGGAAAACCGGTTTCCCGCAAGCTTTTCCAGAGAGCGGCGGATCCTTTCTCCCGCAAGCCTCTGCAGCCCTTCTGACATGATTTTCATGCCCAGAATAAAAATCCCCAAGCCGCCAAGAGCTTCGAGAAACATCAAAAACGGCATGCTTTTCGCCTCCACGGATTTTTTGTCGAAATTTATTTTATAACATGGAACAGGAAAGGTCCAATAGCCGAAAAATATTCATTTGCCGATGCCGGGCATTCCCTGTCGCCGGCCGAGAAGTATTGAATCCCGGATCATTCTGAAAATATTGAAGTCACTTGAATAAATCGGTTGGGCGGGACAGTCCGTGAAGTTTGAATTAATCGGGAAGATTAGCTGATGCCGGAAAAAGGGAACCCGAGTATTTAGATAAACCATTTCAGTTGCGGGCTTCCTCATGACCGGATCGTGTAAATGGAATATTGTGTATGGCAAATCCTTATGAAGGCAGGACAAGGATCCTGATAACTGGCACACATGCCCGAATGCTTGTTAAGCGGCATGTAAAAATTCAAAAAAATGTCCGTAACCTTGAAATTGGAGCCGTCAGTTGTCGACCTTATCTTTCAACTCCTTGCCGACCTTGAAAAATGGAAGTCTTTTCGGTTTGACGCTGATGGGTTCTCCGGTCTTCGGGTTCCTGCCTGTGTAAGGTTTATAGTCCTTTACCACAAAACTGCCGAAACCGCGGATTTCAATACGTTCTCCCGATTCCAGGGCGGTGGTCATTGATTCGAAAATGGTGTTGATTATCTCTTCGGATTTTTTGAAAGAAAAATCCTTCTTTTGCGCAAGAGCCTCGATAAGTTCAGATTTGTTCATAATATCCTCCTTGAAAACACTGTCATCGATATCTAAAAATATTGCAAATATTACGTTATATACAAAACTATAGAATATGAGTCATTAACACAGGGAATATACTTGAAAATACCGGAACGGTCCGCTGCCGGGTATATATGCTTAACGTTTTTTGTCATTAAATAGACCACTGATTACCATAAAATGATACAAATGTTACAGTTTCCCCCGTTTCAGACGCCTTTTTGACAGGTTCCACAAAATGTTTTTTCATTTTTGCAAATATCTTTCCCAAATTACGTATTCATAAGTCAACTCTTTCATAAATTTCACACGGTTCCCGTAAGTTTAGACTATTATAATAATCAAATTGCCCGTCTGTCCGCAACATTGGTGATTATCCGATTCAGAACAAAACGCAACAACAGAATAAACAAATGAACAGCATAAACGTTTTAGCAGGAGAGGTCTTAATCCGCTTCCTATGGCAGAACAACAGAACTGAAAGGACCGGCGACCAGCACATATCATGAGACTTTTTCTAGTAATGTAACACTCTCGATGTGGTATGTTTGCGGAAACATGTCAACTGGACGGCTGTTTACCACTTCGTAGCGAAATTTTCTCAAATATGCCAGGTCCCTGGCCAGAGTGGACGGATCGCAGGATATGTAAACAATTTTATCGGGGTTCAGACTGGGAATAAGCTTGACAGCTTCGGCCGCCCCTGTTCTGGGAGGATCAAGAATTACCACGTCAAATATTTCACCAGCGTCTATGAGCCTCCGTAAACCGGCGACCGAGTCCACGGCCTCAAATCGCGCATTCTCCAGTTTGTTGTCTAGACTGTTGCTTGCGGCGTCCTTGATGGACTGATCGAATTCTTCAAAACCGATTACATTATTCACATAACTCGCCAGCGGCAGCGAGAAATTCCCATTCCCGCAATAGAGGTCAAGTGCCCGTTCTTTTCCGCAAGGCCGGACAAATTGCAGGACTGTATCTATCAGCACATTGTTTTGACGGTAATTAACCTGGGAAAACCCGCCCCGGCTGGTCCTGAGCCGCATCGGCGCAAGTCCGTGAAATATTGAGGCCGGGATCGTGTATTGAATGGCCTCCATTCCATATATCTTTTCAATGGTGTTCTTGCGACCGCTCTGGAGGTAAACTCCTCCGGCATGGCGAAGCCCCTTCCCGTTCTCCCTTAAAATATTGATAATTTGCGAACGGTTTTCCCCGATGTAATGGAAAATCACAATGATGATCCCGTCATCACCGGAAGAAATGTCGATTTGAGGTATCTTGTCAGGTTCGGGAAATTTTTTCATTATATCGCACAAATCCCGGCAAGTGCAGTTTACGGCCGGTGAAGAGATAGCGCATAAACCCGGTAAATCAACCACGTAATGTGACCCGGCCTTGAAAAAACCCATATGAATTTCGCCTTTGGCGTAACGAACCTTTAACTGGATTCTGGAACGATAGCCGTAAGAGTCCGGCGTATCCGCAATTGGCACAATTTTATCCCTTTCCACTCTTGCCGTTCGCCAGAGAATATCGGCGAAGATATCCTCCTTTGCTCTTAACTGCGCCTCATATTCGATATGCTGCCAGTCGCAGCCGCCGCAAGTGCCGAAAACGGGGCATTTCGGAGTCGCGCGAAAGGGAGATGGTTCCAGTATTTCAATGACGTCCGCCTCAATATACGATTTTCTTTCCGTCCTGACCCGTATCCGTGCAGTGTCGCCGGTAACGGTAAAAGGCGCAAAACAGACCTTTCCGTCCAGGTGGCCGAGTCCGGCGCCGCCAAAAACCATTTTTTCTATTTTAACAATTTGTTCGCCCAATTTTCCTCGCTCAGCCCGGCAAACGGTTAAGTTTGTTCCTGGCTTTTCTGTATTGAGACAAAACGAATTTTCCGGGGAAATTTTCCGACGAAAAATACGGCAGCGAATGATCAACAAAATTTTTTATTATAATTTCCCGCGCTCTTTCTATCCCGGTGGACGGGACGCCCATCTGTTCCATAAAGCGCCGATAACAGGCGTTCTCGCCCAGTATGCGCCATGCCTGGTCATATTCGTTTTCGTTTTCGAAGTACTCCCGGCGCAAAGGTATTTCACATACAATTTCGATCTTTACGAGATAGAAATCTCCGTAATACCTGACAGTATGATCGTAAATAGAAATTATCAGGCCATTTTTCAGTGGAATTTTCTTGATCAATGTTTCCATATGTTTTGAATCCAAACCGGATATTGATAATAACGGGAGGGCATCGAAAAGCCGGCCCGGCCCTGGTGTCGCTATGGCTTTCCGGAGTTGGCCGGCAGGTCCAGGTGTGGTCGAATGGGACATCAACATTAATACTCTTACCGGTGTCATGTAAAGAGATTTTCTTCAATTAACGTTCAACAGCCATGGGCCGACAGAAATTCCGTTACGATTCTTTTCAGCATTTCATCGCGTTGCTCGCGCATTTCGTATGTGACCCTGACAACAGGCTTGTCAAGGGTTATCAGGCGTTCGAGGTCAACGGGAGTCGCGGAAATTACAAGATCGCAAGGGCAGCTTTCCATGGTCTTTCGCAAATCCTGAATCTGCGCTTCGCTATAGCCCATGGCGGGCAGAACCGGGCCGATGTGTGGGTATTTGTCATACACTTCGGTGATGGAATTCACGGCATACGGCCTGGGATCGACAATACGCGCCGCGGAATAATTCACGGCGGCCGCCAGACCGGCTCCACCCGGCATTCCTCCATGGGTTATGGTCGGGCCGTCTTCAACCACCAGCACGTTCTTTCCGGCTATTGGAGCGGAATCGCTCACATGTATCTCCGATGCGGCCGGGACGATCCGGGCGCCCGGATTGACGGAACGTATCGATTCTTCCATGCGACGGACCACACTACTGTCCACGGCATTGATTTTGTTGATAATAACGACCTGTGCGCGACGAAGATTGACTTCTCCGGGGAAATACCCCGTTTCGTGACCAGGACGAAGCGGGTCGACAACAGTTATCTCAAGATCGGGACGAATAAACGGAAAATCGTTGTTTCCTCCATCCCAGAGCAGAACGTCTCCCTCCTTTTCGGCGGCCCGCAGGACTTTACCGTAATCGACCCCGGCAAAGACAATAACGCCGTTGGCAAGAAGGGGCTCGAACTCCTCCCTTTCTTCAATGGTGCAACGGTGCAGCGACAGGTCGGCAATATCGGCGAAGCGCTCCACTTCCTGCTCGGCAAGGTTTCCGTAGGGCATCGGATGGCGAATCGCTACCGGTCCTCCACATCTCTTCATGATAATTTCCGATATGTACCTGGTAACCTGGCTTTTGCCGGCGCCGGTGCGCACCGCGCACACCGATATGACAGGCTTGCGGCTTTTAAGCATGGTGGCGTCCGGTCCGAGAAGTCGGAAGTCGGCTCCGAGGGCGAGAACAAGGGATGCCTTGTGCATTATCTCGTTATGCGAAAGGTCGCTGTACGCGAAAATCACTTCCTCCACTTTGTATTTCTTTATCAGTTCAGGCAGTCGAGCTTCGTCAAAAATGGGAACGCCCCGCGGATACAGGCTGCCTGCAAGGGACGGAGGATAACGGCGGTTAGTGATGTAAGGGATTTGTGTCGCGGTGAACGCAACAACATTATACGACGGATTTTTTCTGAAACAGACGTTGAAATTATGGAAGTCGCGGCCGGCCGCGCCCATAATAATGATCCTTTTTCTTTTCATAGGAGGTTTCGCGCTCCTGCCTCGACAATGTCAATCGCTTCTTCGATCTCGTTTGCCGAAGCATTGAGCGGCGGGATGAATCTGACAACGTTTCTTTCCAGGCCGCAGCCGATGAGAATAAGCCCCTTTCCCAGGCAGTAGTCAAGGACTTTGGTGCAGGCTTCCCCATCAGGTTCGCCGTTTTCCTTTACGAATTCTATACCTATCATGTATCCGTAGCCGCGAACGCTTCCAATAAAAGGATGGCCGTCTCCGAACTCTGTAAGGCGCGTGAGCGCCGCGGCGCCAGTCACGGATGATTTTTCCAGCAATCCCTCCTCCCGGATTGCTTCGATGGTTGCAGTGGAGGCCGCGCATGAAACCGGGTTGCCGCCGAAAGTGGTCCCGTGCGCGCCCGGGGGCCATTTGTTCATCAGATGCGGGGTCGATACCACCGCCGAGAGCGGAAAACCCGAGGCTATGCCTTTGGCGACAGTCATAATGTCAGGAACTACACCACTTTGTTCAACGGCAAACCATTTTCCCGTTCTCCCCACGCCTGACTGGACCTCATCCGCTATCATGAGGATGCCGTGAGCCGAGCATAATTCCCGCAATCCGGCGAGAAACTTTTCCGGCGCCGGGAAATAGCCCCCTTCCCCCAGTACCGGCTCGATAATGACCGCCGCCACCTCTTCCGGCGTAATAACCCTTTCCACCAGATCTTTCAGATATTCAAGGCATTGAAGTTCGCAGTCGCCCGGCTTGCGCCGGAATGCGCAGCGGAAGCAGTATGGGTACGGCGACTGGAAGACGGACGGAAGGAG
Organism: Geobacteraceae bacterium; assembly: GCA_035686205.1. Taxonomy (GTDB): domain Bacteria; phylum Desulfobacterota; class Desulfuromonadia; order Geobacterales; family Geobacteraceae; genus CAIWTU01. The sequence continues at coordinate 40,852 of DASRZQ010000119.1, read as the reverse complement.
CGGATGATAATTTTTCCTGTACCTGGCTGAGCTCGTAGTTACGGAGACGGCGCCGAGCGTTCTGCCGTGGAATGCTCCCGTGAAGGATATGATTCCTTGTCGTCCCGTTACATGCCGGGCAAGCTTAAGGGCGCCCTCCACCGCCTCGGCCCCGGAATTGCTGAAAAAGATCATGTCAAGCCCGGCAGGAGTTGTAGAAACCAGGCGTTCGGCCGCGGTAACGGTCGTTTCGTTATAATAAATCCCTCCTGTATGGACCAAATGCAGCAGTTGTCCGCGAACAGCCTCGAGCACTCGCGGATGATTGTGACCTATGTTCAGGACCGCCAGCCCTGAAGTAAAATCCAGATATTTCTGTCCCGAGCTTGTAAAAACATGGGTTCCTTTTGCGCTTGCCACCGTGATGGGGTAATACATGTGCAAAGCCGGAGTAAAAACCTTTTCGGCTCTCTTTATGGTGGAATTTTTCCGTTTCATGCCGTCCTCGCTTGTCATTTGTCTATTTGCGCCTTTTGCAGTTTTCCGCTGAAATCACGGTATATCACCTTCATCCTGCTGTAAAATTCAAGAGCTCCGCCTCTTCCCCCGGCCTCCGGATGTCCGGACCCCGAGTGTTTCCAGCCGCCGAAAGGAAGCTGTATCTCCGCGCCGATAGTGGACGCGTTAATATATACGATACCTGTCTGAAGGTCCCTTTCGGCCCTGGCGGTGGCATTTACGTCACTGCTGTATATGGCGGAAGACAGGCCGAACGGCACAGTGTTAACTATGCTGATTGCCTCTCCCAGGCTGGTACATTTGATCGCGCTGACAACCGGGCCGAATATCTCCTCACGGGCTATGCGCATCTCGGGTGCAACGCCCGCAAACACCGTCGGTTCGATAAAATAGCCATGCGCGTAATCTCCTTCCGTTTTTCTTTTGCCGCCGGTAATCAGTTTTGCCCCCTCATCGATTCCGATCCGGATATAATCAAGAATTTTCTTCACCTGCTGCTCATTTATAACCGGCCCGACATCCGTTTCCGACGCCAGCCCGTCTCCGAGCCTGAGTTTTTGAGCAGCACTTTTCAAGGAATCAACAAACCCGTCATATACCTTTTCGTGTATCACGATACGGCTTGCGGCTGTGCAGCGCTGACCGGATGTGCCGAAACCTCCCCAGAGCACACCCTCCAGCGCAAGTTCAAGATTCGCGTCTTCCATGATAATTATCGCGTTTTTTCCGCCCATCTCCGCCGCGACAGGTCTGTGCATTTTTCCCAGAAGCCCTTCGAGCCGCTCTCCGGCCGCACAGGAACCGGTAAAGGAAACGGCGTCAATGCCGGGATGAGTCGCCAGATATTCGCCGACTTCTTCACCCGGGCCGTTAACCAGGTTCAGGACCCCCGGCGGAAGTCCGGCCGACTCCAGCGTCTCGACGAGAGCCGCTGCACATGCAGGGGTAAAAGACGATGGTTTTATGACCAAGGTATTGCCGCATATCAGGGCCGCGAATACCTTCCATGCCGGTATCGCAACTGGAAAATTCCATGGGGTGACAAGCGCCATAACTCCGACCGGTTCCCGGACGCTCTTGCAATCCTTGTCCGGCAGTTCCGAAGGGACCGTTTCCCCCTGGAGCCTTCTTCCTTCTCCCGCCATGAAGAAAGCCATATCAATGGCCTCCTGGACATCGCCCAGACCTTCGGAAAGAACTTTCCCCATTTCCTCTGTAACAAGCCTGCCTAACCGGTCCTTTTGACGCATCAGGAGCTCACCGGCCCTGAACAGAATCTCTCCCCGCCTTGGCGCCGGGACGAGGCGCCATCGTGACAATGCATCCCTTGCGGCGGCCACCGCATTATCAACATCCTCTTTGCCGGAAAGCGCGACCACGGCAACTTTCTTGCGGATATCCGCGGGATTGAGGCTATCAAAGCTTTTGCCCTGAGCGGAATCAATCCATTTCCCGTTAATGAAGTTTCTTACATTTATGGACATATCTGCCCCCCTGTATTGCGATTATTTATGGCCATCCTCATATTATTGAGCTTTTTCCCATCATGACTAATGTTAACAGAATGCACTACCAATGCAATTGAAGAAGGTCATAATTGAAGGGCTTGCGGGGAAATGTTACTTGCAATTTTCGACAAAATGGTTATAAAATGAAACGGTTAAAAACCACATTAAAATATACAAGGAAAAAGGAGTGAGGAAAATCGCATGAAAAAAGAAGAAGCAATCGAAGTTGAAGGGACTGTAGTTGAACCGCTTCCAAACGCCATGTTCCGGGTAAAACTGGAAAACGACCATATCGTCCTGGCCCATATATCCGGAAAAATGCGCAAATTTTTTATAAAAATACTCCCCGGTGACAAGGTAACCGTCGAACTTTCCCCGTATGATCTCACAAGAGGTCGTATTACCTACCGAGCCAAATAATCCCGCCATTTCGCCGGCAGAAAGACCCATTCCCGAAGCCGGTTTGCACGGCGCCGAAATTCGCAAAAAATCCGGGAAAAAGTTTACATGCAGATATAATCAAATGTTGGTGCGTCAACATGATTTGCCGCTATTATGCTTCCTGACATAGTTCATGGAGTAAGAGTTCGCTGCTTTGATCTCCTGAACAAGACATCTTCCCATCATCCGGCAGGATTATGTGATTTTTCTCTTAACAAACTATTTTGTTTGCGGTAAATTTAACGCTTTTCAAAATTCAGTCGAAAGGAAAGTATTATGTACTCTGTTTCAGATTTGAGAAAGGGACTCAAAATCACCCTGGATGGAGACCCGTACGTGGTTATCGCGTTCGAATTCTCCAAACCGGGTAAAGGCCAGGCCCTTTACCGCACGAAAATGCGCAATATGATCAACGGTACGATTCTCGACAGGACGTACCGTTCAGGAGAAACATTCGAGCCTGCCCGTCTCGAGGAAAGGGTCATGCAGTATCTCTACAAGGAAGATAACAATTTCTGTTTCATGGATAACCAGACTTATGAACAGATATCCATTAACGAAGACCTTCTCGGCGACACGAAATATTTTCTCATTGACAACCTGATGGTTGAAGTCCTGATGTTCGGAGAAAAACCGATCGGCGTTAATGTGCCGAATTTTGTCAATCTCCGTGTTACAAAGACCGATCCGTGGGTCAAGGGAGACACAACGGGCAGCGATTCCAAACCGGCTACGGTTGAAACGGGATATGTTCTGCGGGTGCCTCCTTTTATCGAGGAAGGCGAGCTGATTACCATCGATACCCGCACCGGGGAGTATTCAACACGAGTCAAGGAGTAGACCGTGGCGGCAACCCGTCTCCCTGCCGGGCGCCTGAAGATGTTATCCACAAGGGCAAGGATTATTAGCGAGATCAGGCGCTTTTTCACCGGCAGGAATTACCTTGAAGTGGAAACCCCTGTCAGAATTCCCACACCGGCGCCGGAAGCCCACATCGACGCCGTTCCCTCAGGTTCCTGGTTTCTCCAGACATCGCCCGAGCTGTGCATGAAGCGGCTGCTGGCATCGGGTTTCGACAGGATTTTCCAGATATGCCGCTGCTGGCGTGATGGTGAAAGGGGGAGACTGCATCTCCCCGAATTCACCATGCTCGAATGGTATTGCGCCGGCCGGGACTATGAAGACCTGATGGATGAATGCGAGGCGCTCATTGCCGCCATTGCGAAGGCTGCCGGTTGTAATGATACTGTTCAGTTCCGCGGTCAAACGGTCAGACTTGACGGCCCGTGGGAACGAATCACAGTCAGGGAGGCATTCCGGAGATATTCGCGGGTTTCCATGGAAATTGCCCTGAAAAGCGACAGGTTTGACGAAATCATGGTGACGGATATAGAACCGCGGCTCGGTTTGTCAAAACCGACTTTTATATGTGATTATCCAGCGGAAAGGGGTGCACTTGCCCGTCTGCGACCGGACGACCCCACCGTCGCGGAACGTTTCGAGCTTTACATCGGCGGACTCGAACTGGCCAATGCCTTTACGGAACTGACCGACGCTGATGAACAGAGACTCCGCTTCCGGCAGGAAGAGACACACCGCCGCTCTCTTGGGAAACCGCCCTATCCCGTCCCGGAGAAATTTCTCGCCGAACTCCCGGCAATGCCGCCTTCTGCGGGCATCGCCCTGGGCGTGGACCGTCTGGTTATGCTGCTCACGGATGCTTCCAGCATAGATGAAGTTGTCGCGTTCACGCCTGAGGAACTCTGACGAACCTACCTTTTCACGTCCCGATATTCGATACGCTCTCCGAGATAGTTCCTCAGTATCAGCGTGTCGCCGCGAAATTCCACATTCTCCGGCAGCAAGGGAATCTTGCCCTTCCCTCCCGGTGCATCAATTACATAGTACGGAGTCGCCAAGCCGGACGTGTGGCCGCGCAATCCTTCCATTATCCTGATTCCCGCGGCGACGCTGGTGCGGAAATGGGCTGTGCCTTTCACCAGATCCATCTGGTGGATGTAGTATGGACGGACCCTGATGGACAGCAGTTTTTGCATCAGAGTTTTCATGACTTCAGGATCGTCATTTACCCCTTTAAGCAGGACGGACTGGTTGCCAAGGGGCATGCCCGCATCGGCCAGCCGGGCGCACGCGCGTGCTGATTGCTGGGTTATTTCCCGCGGGTGGTTGAAGTGTGTATTTATATAAAGCGGTTTGAAGCGCTTCAACATTCTGCAAATGTTTGGAGTGATCCTTTCGGGAAGGGTCACCGGAGTTCGCGTACCTATCCTGATTATTTCCACATGCGGTATCTTGCGAAGCCGGACAAGAATCTTCTCCAGCTCATCATCGGGAAGCAGCAGAGGATCGCCGCCCGACAGAATTACATCGCGGACGGCGGCGGTTTTTTCAATATATTGAAATGCCGGTTCAAACGATTTCAACGCCTCGGCCGACCCGACGCAGCCGACCTGTCTTTTGCGCATGCAGAAACGGCAATATACCGCACAAGCTGAAGAAACGAGAAATACAACACGATCAGGATACCGGTGAATAATGCCCGGCGCCGGGCTCAAACCCTCCTCGTTCAAGGGGTCGTCCGACTGCCGGTCGTCCTCCAGTTCGCGCATATCGGGAATGCATTGCCGCCAGATAGGATCTCCGGCTTTTTCTACAAGGCCGAGATAATATGGCGTGATCCGCATGGGATACCTTGCGGTTACTCTACCGAGCATCTTTTCGTCGATATCGAAACATTTCGCCAGTTCATCCGGACTGGTTACACTGTTTGCAAGGCTCTTTCGCCATTGTTCCATTTATTTGTCAACCCGCTCCCACGAGGTTTTCAGCCTGGTTAATTCCCTGCCGTCCTCTTCATTGACCAACTGATGCAGAAAAGTTCCTGTAATCCCCTTATCCGAACCCCCCGTTCGCACCGTTACCGTATCACCATAAAACGCCTCGGCCCTAAATGATATCTCGATTTCCGCCAGTCCGTAATTGAGCAGGATGTCATCGGGAACTGTTTCAAGCGCCCATCCCGCGTAAACGGTGTTGTTGACGTGCCGGTTCACGTCAAGATCCGCGATCCGGACAGGAAAAGACTTTTCGATATCACATTTGTCCGGTTTTGAAAGTGTTTTGAAATTGTCATCCAGCGCCCTTTGTTCAACGATGGACAAATCCGGAAAAACGTTCTCTATCCTTACAGGGCGTTTTGTGTCCATTTTTACGATAGCCCACGAACTGGTGGCCAGAGCAAGCAGGTTACCGGTTTCGCCAGTAACCTGGAACTCCCGCAGGGCGAACAGGCCATCGATGCCGGATCGCCATGTGCGTACGTTGAGCGTTTCACCAAGCCCGGGATATCCTAGGAATTTTACGTGGTAGCGGGAAAGAACCCATGTCATGTTTCTTTCCCGCAGGTCCATTACGGAGGATCCCGTTCTCACGGAATCTCCGGATGCGGCATCCTGCAGATAATCAAGCATCGTTACCGGGCGCAGGCTCCCCCGAAAGTCGGATTCGTAATACCTTACACGATATTGCCTGTTAAATTGCTTTTCCATTATTGTCTTTCTTCCTGTATCAACAAAGACCAGAAGAATTAACGGCGATTTTGCCGCCAGCCGATGTTAACGGGTTTCCGCATGTAGCTCTTCAGTCGTGAAAAGCGGAACGGAGCTTATGGCGGACCACCATCTGGCCGATCATATCCAGAACAATTATTCCGGTAACGACCAGGATGAAAACCAGGCTTCCCCGGAAATAGGCAAGGCAGTCAAGGAAAACGTAAACCGCTACGACGACTGAAAGAAGTTTTTGCATGGCGCTCGTTGTTCTTTCCGCTTCTTCTTCGTCTTCTGCATTTCTCCGGCCCAGGAGAGGCGCCAGATGGTACCCCAGGGAAGCATCGCAGAGACCGAGTACAATGTTCAAAATAAAAATCAGCAGAAGATACGGCTTCATGGGCTCCCCTTCAACTTTTACTCTAATACCATCTTGCTCAAACAATTTCAAAACATGTCATGTCGAACGAAGAGAGACATCTTTGATAAACGAGTTCAAGATTTCTCGCTGGAGCTCGAAATGACAATAAATTGAATGCAACTTGGTATAACATTCGTGAAAAATGGACTGCGTGTGTCAATTGTCGCAGATAATTCAGGAGCATTTTATAGCGTGTAAAGCTTGTCGTCATGGGCGGGCGGGGTAAATTTCCTTTTCAGTCCCTTGACTCCGCCGGCGGCAAAAGGGTTCTCCGCATCAAAAAGATCGCCCATTTCCTCCTCTATTCTTTCAGGGTCTTCTCCCGCTTCAAGACGGCTGATAGCCTCTTCCATTCCGGAACCGAGGTCCATTCCCGTGGCATCCTTGAATTTTCGCATGAACCGGGCCATCTGTCTGGGGTCGTTTTCGTCGATTCCCTCCATCTCGCCCGCCAGCGTTTCCATCGCTTTCTCCAAGCGGGACTCATCCAGGTCCGGCATCCCGTCGACGGGCTCTTCTTCCCTTCCCTTTGAATATGCAAAACGGGAAACCTGCCGTTCAAGCCGGGGCCGCCCGCACCGGGGACAATCCGGACGTTTTTCCGTATTCACCCTCCGGGAAAGAAAGTTGAAAATAGTGTGGCAGTCGCTGCAATAAAATTCATAAACGGGCATAAAAAGGTCTCCTTTCCGTTTGGAATCTCATTTATTTTGTTGAGCCAATCGCTCCTTGCCGATTACCTTTCGTGCCAGCACAAGTTCTTCGTCACGGCTGGCCACTTCATTGTCAAGTCTTGCTTTCATTACCCGGTCGAGAATCTGCTTGTAAACAGGGCCCGGAGGGAGGCCCATTTCCATGAGGTCCCTGCCGCTGATCATGCTCCTGACATTCTGCAATTGGGTGAAGAATAGAGAAACGTATTTCTTAACATCTTCATCGCCGGTTTTAGCCATCATGTAGAGAAGAACCTCCGGGGAAAGCTCGAAAAGCAGGTAATAAATTTCGCTTCTGTGAATGGTTGCGCGGCGTGCGACTCGCCTCTGCATCGTTTCCAGCGCCGCATGGCCGCTTTTCCGCATATCGAAAAGCTTTTCGCGGTAATGTTCGGTGACTGAAAGCCGCTTGCATGTTTCGTGAAACTGTGATTCAGTCAATGAATCACACAGGGCGAGGAAAAAAACCACCCATTTTTCATATCTCCTGTCCAGGAAGAGAAGCTCGAACCAGGAAATTATCTTTCCGGTTTCATGGAGTACCGTATGCGTTTCGGCCGTCAGTTTGAGCTCCGGGTGAATAAATTGTAGAAGCCCGAGTGAAGCCATTCTCTCTATGGCCCTGACCGGTTCCTTTTCCCGGAGTATGTGGACCAGTTCCGACAAAAGCCTTTTCCCGCCGAGTTTATCGAGAAAATTCATCTTAACCGCATTTTTTATCAGATTTTCGGTATGCTTGGCGATGCGGAAATCGAGTCGCTGTTCAAATCGGATCGCCCTGAAGACCCTGGTCGGGTCCTCCACAAATGAGAGGTTGTGAAGGACCCTGATAACCTTTTCCCGCAGGTCGCGCTGCGCTCCGAAATAATCGATCAGGACGCCGAAATCGTCCTTGTTCAGGCGAATGGCAAGGGTGTTGATTGTAAAATCACGCCGGTACAAGTCCATTTTCAGCGATGAGCGCTCCACGGACGGCAGCGCGCCCGGAGACGAATAGTATTCCAGTCTTGTGCTGGCCACATCGATTTTGAAGCCGTCGGCAAAGATGATGACCGCAGTGCCGAACTTCCTGTGGCTTTTGACCCTGCAATCATGCCGAGCGGCAAAGGTTTCGGCGAGCAGGATTCCGTCGCCTTCAACTGTTATGTCTATATCGAAATTCTTTATTCCGAGCAGGAGGTCTCTGACAAAACCGCCCACGCCGTAAACGGCAAGGTCCAGTTCGTCGCCCGTTTCGCCCAGTTCCTTAAGCTTTCCGAGAACGCGGCCGGCAAGATGCCTGTTCATCAGATCGGATACCTTCCGCCTGCGCACAGGCGTCAGGTCGCGGGCGACGTCGTATATTTCCGCGGGCTTGCCATGCAGTCCCGCATACATGAACCGGAGCAGATCAGTCCTGGTTATTGCGCCGGCAAGCGATCCGCTTTCAAATACGGGCACGAATCGCCTGTTACCGCCAACCATGTACTCCTGAATATCGCTGATAGGTGTTTCCGGGTTTGCTTCGAGAAACTCGGTATGCATGTATTCGCGGGCGGGGACGTCGCCAAGTCCGTGATAGAGGGCCTTTTCCACGATATTCCGGGAAATGATGCCGATCATCCTGTCCCCTTCCATTACCGGCATTGCGTTCAAATTATAGCGCGTGAGAAGTTCCCGCGCATCGGAAATGGATATCCCGGCCGGTACGGTTTTTACCGGAGATGACATGATATCCCGCGCGACGCGCTTTGGGTTTACCCTTTGCTGAAGAATTCTGTCGAGCTTTTCCAATACCTGGATCAGGGTCAGATCGCGCACCGTCCCGGATGCCGCATGTGGATGGCCTCCGCCTCCGAACTCCAGCAGGATTTCTCCCACGTCCACTTCGTGGAGTCGGCTCCTGGCAACGATATATATACGCGGACCCATGCCTACGACAATGAACAGCGCGCCAAGATTTTCCATATCGCGGATCATGTGCGCGAGCACGGCAATGTCGCCGATATAATGATCCAGCGAAGCATGCGCCACGGATATGTCGACCCCGTTGTAGGTGGTGGTTTTGAGGGACTTGAGAAGATCATTCAGGAGCGATATCTGTTCCGCCGTAAGTTCCTGGGTGATGTAATCGGCGACGGCGTTCAGGCTGGCGCCGTGTTCGAGAAGCCAGGCGGCGGCCAGGTAGTCGTCGCTGGTCGTGGACGGGAAAATAAGGTTGCCGGTATCCTCGTAGATGCCGAGCATCATCAGTGTGGCTTCGGTCGAATCAACAGTAATACCACTATCCATAAGGATTTTTGTGATGATGGTGGTGGAGGAGCCGCATTCGCGGATTTGCCCGCCATTTGGCACTATATCGCTGTGGGCCTCGGGATGATGATCATAGACATGGATTTCCAGGCCGGGCCTTCCGATTATTTCCGCAAATTTCCCGATCCTCGACGAATGCTGGCAGTCCACAAGGATAATGCGTGTTATGTCATCCAGGTCAATGTCTTTCAAACGGGTAAAGCTAAGACCGTATCCAGTCGATTTTATAAAGAAATCCCGTACACTTTTTTCCTGTGACCCGGAAAAGACCATGATTGCGTTTGTATAAAGCTTCCGGGCGGCCACCATAGCGCCGAGACAGTCGAAGTCGGCATTCACGTGGGTAGTAATTATGTCCATGGTTAATTGTTTACCACATTTACATGATTGTGACCACAGGCGAGAGCGGGAAACGGCACAAAGCGGAGACGGTAAAAAGCCGTCACCCGGCGATTTTTTTCTGTAATGAAGTGAGGATCATGTCCAGCACGGCTTTCTGGCCGGCTTCGTATTTGTTCAACACCGCAAGGCAAGTGCCCATGGGGAAATGATCGTGCAGATAATCGGCGTCATGGCTTGAAATCAGAATTATTCTCCCCTTGCTGACGCCAACTTCGATTGCGTACTTGATTATTTTGTTGCCGTCCATATTTGGCATTTCCAGATCAACTATCAAAAGATCCAGTTCCTTCTGGATGGACTTCAGCGCCAAAACCGGATTGGTACACGTCTGCACCTGGAAAAGCGGATAATATCGCTCAATGTAACCGCCGAGAAAATCAAGAAAGGATTGGTCGTCGTCTATTATTAGAATCTTTCCCATCGAAACCTCATAAACGGGCCGCGTTGCGAGCGTAACCGGCTGCATCCGGATTCCCGTTTATTCTCCCTTGATGCCCTTGGTCGTGGTATATATGAATCCCCTTACCGTCGGATTGTCGCTCGACTTGATCTCGGCGGGAGTTCCGACTTCAATTATTTTTCCGCCATGCAACATCGCAATTCTGTCGGAAACATAGAGGGCGAAATTGAGGTCATGGGTAACGATTACCGTTGTGTTTTTCGTCGTTTCTTTAACCTTCAGAATTGTATTGGCAAGCTCGTCGGAATTGACCGGGTCCAGTTCGGCGGTCGGCTCATCGTAAAGGATCAGGTCAGGATTCATGGCCAGGGAACGGGCAATGGCAACCCTCTTTTTCATCCCGCCCGAAAGTTCGGAAGTCTTCAGCTCTTCGGTTCCTTCCAATCCGACCATAGCGAGTTTTTCCCGGATAATCTCCCTGATCCTGGGTTCTTTGCAAATCCGTTTTTCGCGCAGCCAAAGACCAACATTCTCCCCAACCGTAAGGGAATTGAACAACGCCGATGACTGGAAAACCATGCTGTACCGGTAATCTCTTTCCCCGTCATTCTGTTTCACCCCGAACACGGGCTGGTCGTCTATATAAATTTCGCCGCTGTCGGGGATGATCAGTTTGACAATCAGTTTCAGCAGGACGCTCTTCCCGGTGCCCGAAGGTCCGATGATGGAAAATGTTTCACCCGGCCGTATTTGCAGGTTCACATCTTTCAGGACATGATTGTCCCCGAAATATTTGTTAATTTTTTCGATTCTTATGCCAACCGCCCTTGTATCCCTCAGGTTCTTGCACGATTCACTTTCGTCCATGTTAAAAATGGAACCGGCAAGCCCGTGAAGCACCTTGTAAATAAATCCTTCGCTGTTTCTGTTTTCCTTAGCCAAAAACATGGTCCTGTCCTTTAAAAAATTATATCAGGTCTCCTACCGCGAATGTCGCTTTCCGGCATGCTCCAACCTGTCCGGCTCTTCCATCCGAACGAAGGGCAATGGAGATTCCGCCCCACCGCCTGCATAAGCGGGGAGTATTCCCGAAATCATAAATAATAACATTATTTCTTTTTTTTGAATATATCACTTATACTGACGCAAATTATAATAGTAACAAAAATGAGAATAATAAATATCCAATCTCCGGAGCTGAACCCAAACATATTTGCATTCACCTGTATCCAATGTCGTTTTCGGTTTCCCTGCCGGGAAACGTGTTTATGCCGGCATTTCCGCCTACTATTTTGTAAATAAGAATATTGTCCCAGGGGGTGTCCAGAATCCCGTCATGAATGGCCCAGCTCCTGCCGCGCACAGTCTTCTCCATCCCCCTCAACCTGAAGGGAGTCGACCCGTCAAGCCTTTCATATAAAAAGCCGCCGGGCTTGAAACCTTCATTGATCTCCATCATCAGCTGCTTGCCGGTCAGGTAATCAAACCCCGATTTCTCGTATCGTATGGCATTATCATAAGTCAAAGGCTCCCCGAATATCATATCCATCCCCAAAGAATCGACAAACCGTTCGAAACAGGCAAAAAAATCCGGGAACAGCCTCAGTCCGCGGTGGGTCTGATTGGGGTAAAGCCCGGCGTGAAAGGCTCTGATCTCCTCCGGTATATTGCGTCCTGCTGTTGCAAAATAGTTATATCTTCCATCCAGGTCAACATCAACATCATACCTGTAGGACGCCGTGTTCTTTATTACGCAGAATGCAAGTTCCATCTGCCGATAAGGGGTATCGGCGATTTCGAGGAATAACACATTGTCACGGTCTGCCGGGTGCAGCCTCACTTCAATGCGCAGAAACCCCATCCCCATCGGGGACGTAAAATGAACTTTTCGCTCCCCGTCCGTCCCGCGGTAGGACGAACGGCATATCGAAAACATGTCGTAAAGCCGCGGCGGCAGTATCCGGCCGTATATTCCCTCCTTTTCTTCCCTGTCAAGGCTGTTGATGTCCCGAAGCGAATGCAAAGGGGCGCCCGACGAATCCGTTAACTGTTCGTTACCCTGGATCTTTGCCATATTCACCGATTATGAAGGGGAATATTTTCTTTTTTATGATTGCTATGCTTTTCTCAACGGCATCAAGAGCCCTGTTCCGGTCATCCTCTTCTGCCCAATGCATGGCATCCAGAAGCATCTTGTTTCCGTATCCCATATTCCGTATCGTCCTGACAAAACGATCCGGCAGGCGAGGAGAAATTTCGGTATCGTTCATAATCGACCAGGCCAGGGTCCATGCCCGCGCCACATTGAGATTGTCGTAACCGCCTCCACCGACGGCGACCCAGGGTATTTTCAATGCCTTCAGCTTTTTCATTATATATGCGTAACTGTGAGTTGTAATTTCCAGTCGCGTAAGGGGATCGGTTCGGAAAGTATCAGCGCCGATCTGAGTTACCATTATATCGGGATCATACGCCGCTATCAGCGGAAAAGCAACCTCGTCGAATGCCTTCATGAAAAGGGCGTCATCGGTATGCTCCATGAGAGGCACGTTGACCGTAAAACCCTTGCCCCTGCCAGTCCCGGTCTCTTTTTCGAACCCTGTTCCCGGGAAGAAATAAATGCCGCTCTCATGTATGGATATAGTCAGAACCCTGTCGGTATCATAAAAAGCTTCCTGAACGCCGTCGCAATGATGCGCATCGATGTCGAGATAAACGACCCGTTTCCCCCTTTCCAGGAGCCTGTTGATGGCTATTACGCAATCATTCAGATAGGAAAAGCCGGAAGCCCTGCTTCTGTGAGCATGGTGCCATCCGCCGGCAAGACTGAAAACCGTCCGGTATCCCTCATCGGCAACAAGAAGAGCTGCCTTCATTGTTGATCCGGCTCCCATGGATGCCCATTCATACAAGCCTTTGAAAACCGGATTATCAGCGTCACCAAGGCCGTACCTGAAATCAGCGCGGGGTTCGTCGGAAGAGCTGAATTCCTTCAGCTTGGCAAGGTAATTCTTCGAATGGAACGACAGGAGATCGGTGTCTTCGGCCGGCTCACAGTTGAAAACATCCGATCCGGGCAAACCCACAAGGCCGTACTCCTCCATGAGCTCAAAGGTTAGCCTGAATCGCTGCACCTTGAAAGGATGATATTCCCCGTAGCTGAAACGGTTGAAATCCGGAGAGTATATGAGGGCGGTTCTTTCTTTCATTGCAGTAATTATATGGGTTTGCGGACCTATGATTCTGAAAATGTACTATGCCGCCCGGGTCAGGTCAACATATATTTGGTATACCGTTTAACAAAGCCTATTATTTAGGCAGGCAAGGCGAAATATTGGGCATTATGGTCTTTAATTTACTTTGATTTCAGATCTCCATTCGGCGTCTTTCTCATATTTTCGCCATGTTACCGCTTTGGCAAAAAGATTGCTTAACAAGAGGGTTAATTTTCCCAATGGCGGGAAAAGCATATACCAATGGAGGTATGAGAAATGGAATCTCTGTCAATGGCGACTGGGTTGAGGAACAGCTCTGATGTTTTGTTCCTGATGTTGGGGGCGGTGCTGGTATTTGCCATGCACGCCGGATTTGCCTTCCTTGAGGTTGGCACGGTAAGAAAAAAGAGTCAGGTTAATGCTTTTGTTAAAATCCTTTCCGACTGGTCTGTATCGACGGTCGTATATTTCCTGGTCGGCTTTCCGGTTGCATACGGGATTTCATTTCTGAAGCCCGCTGACCAGCTGATGGCTCAAACCCAGGGATATGACCTGGTCCACTATTTCTTTCTGCTCTGTTTTGCGGCATGCATTCCCGCCATCATCTCGGGCGGTATCGCCGAGCGAGCCAAGTTCTGGCCTCAGCTGGCCGCCGGAGCCATTTTCGTCGCCATTGTCTATCCCGTCTTCGAATCGTTCATATGGGGCAAGAACGCTCCCCTTCTCCAGGGGGTGTTCAAAAGCCTGGGCGGCGCCGAATTCCATGACTACGCGGGTTCGGTTGTCGTGCACTCCATGGGAGGCTGGCTGGCCCTTCCAGCCGTGCTGATCCTCGGTGCAAGGTCCGACCGCTACGTCGACCACAGATCAAACCCGATTCCCGTCAGCAACATTCCTTTCCTTTGTCTCGGGTCCTGGATTCTGGCTGTGGGATGGTTCGGGTTTAATGTCATGAGCGCGGGTCATTTGCAGGCCATATCGGGCCTTGTTGCCGTAAATTCCCTCATGGCCATGGTCGGCGGGGTATTGTTCGCCCTGGTCGCCGGCAAAAACGACCCCGGCTTTGTCCATAACGGCGCCCTGGCAGGCCTGATTGCCATCTGTGCCGGAAGCGACCTCATGCATCCGATTGCGGCCTTTTTCACTGGAGGTATAGCTTCCCTCATTTTCGTCTACGGCTTCCAGATTGAGCAGTTCAAGATGAAAATTGACGACGTGCTCGGCGTCTGGCCTCTGCACGGCGTCTGCGGCACATGGGGCGGTATCGCAGCGGGTATTTTCGGCTACAAGGAGCTCGGAGGTTTGGGAGGGGTTTCCTTCGTGTCCCAGCTTCTGGGAAGCGTTACAGCTCTCGTTTTCGCACTTGCCTGCGGTTTCCTGGTCTATACGGTTATCGGCAAGACCGTCGGCATACGACTGAGCAAGGAAGAGGAGTTTGCAGGTCCGGACCTTACAATCCACAGCATCGATGCCTATCCTGAAGAACAGGTAAAATAAACGTCACACATTTGGCAAAAAAGGCCGCCCAGCTAAAAACGGGCGGCCTTTTTTTAATTCCGTATGATGCTTATTTTTTACTCTTTTCAAGCTCCTTCACGTGCTCAATGGCTCGTTCGAGCCTTTTGACGGTTTCTTTGCTTCCCAACACTTCCATAACGTCAAAAAGCCCAGGCGACGCTGTCCCGCCGGTAACGGCAATCCGGGCCGGGAGGGCCACATCTTTCATTTTGACGCCGTGCCTGCCGCAGATGTCCTTGAAAAGCGCATCGATGGTTTCATGGCCCAAATGCTCCGCTTCCATCAGCTTGTCTTTTAATTCTTCGAACAACCTGACAAGATTGCCATGCAGGAATTTTTCCAGGGCCTTGTCGTCATACTCGAAATCTCCCCTGTAATAGAAGAGGGCCCCGTCCGCCATCTCGATCATTGTCCTGGACCTGTCCTGCAGAGTTTTAACCACCGAAACGAGGTCCGGTCCGCCGGCCGGATCAATTCCCCGTTGCGCCAGGAACGGCAGGAGGAGTACGGCGAGCCTTTCCGGGTCGCCTGTTTTAATATAATGGGCATTCAGCCACAACAGCTTTTCGGGATTGAAAACCCCGGCCGAACGTCCGACATCTTCCAGCGAAAATTTTGCCATGAGTTCTTCCAGACTGAATATTTCCTGATCGCCATGGCTCCAGCCGAGGCGGACCAGATAATTCACCACGGCTTCGGGAAGGTAGCCCATGTCCCGGTAAGCGATGACACTGGTTGCACCGTGGCGTTTCGAAAGACGTGTCTTGTCTGAACCGAGGATCATAGGGACATGGGCGAATTTCGGCACCGGATATCCCAGGGCTTCGTAGAGAAGTATCTGCCGGGGCGTATTGTTTACATGGTCGTCACCCCTGATTACCGTGGTGATTCCCATTACCGCGTCATCGACAACCACTACGAAGTTATATGTCGGCGTTCCGTCGGTTCTCTGGATTATCAGGTCGTCAAGTTCCTCATTGTTGAAAGATATACTCCCTTTGATGATGTCGTCAAATACGGTAATGCCTTCATGTGGGGTCTTGAAGCGGATTACAAAAGGCTTGCCGGGAAGATCGCCGTCCAGATTACGACAGGTCCCGTCGTACTTGGGTTTTCTCTTTTCCAGGAGGGCTTTTTCCCTTTTTGCTTCCAGTTCCTCGGGACTGCAGTAGCACTTGTAGGCCTTTCCCTCAGCCACCAGTTTCTCGACAAACTCCCGGTAGACGTGGAAATTGTCCGACTGGTAAATCGGCCCCTCGTCCCAGTCCAGGCCGAGCCACTTCATGCCTTCAAGAATCGCGTCGACCGACTCCCGGGTTGAACGGGCGACGTCGGTGTCTTCTATTCGCAAAATAAACTTACCCTTTTCCTTCCTGGCCTGCAGCCAGTTGAACAATGCCGTTCTGGCGCCGCCTATGTGAAGAAATCCCGTAGGACTAGGCGCGAATCTAAGACGTACTTCGGACATTTTATACTCCTTGGCGATAATTTTTTGCCGTATCTTGAATACATAAGCATGAAAGCCGCAACAAACGCCATGCCGGGTCCATTGCCGCATGATCAGTTTCATGACGGCTTCTTCGAGCTAATTATGATCCCGGAGGGTGAAACCGATACAGAGGTATTCAAAGCGAGTGAAAGCTTTAATACTCGCGGATCAGGTATATTTCACCCATCCTCAGGTTCTTCATCCCCTTCACCGTCCCGCTTTTTCTCCCCGGAAATCCGGTATTCTCCCGATGCCCAGGCGGCAAGGTCGATATTCTTGCACCTTTCCGAGCAGAAGGGACGGAAGGGATTCCCGCTCCATTCTTTTTCTTTTCCGCATACCGGACAATTCACTATCATCGGCCACGGCCTCTCAAATCAATATGGTCGACAGCCTGAGAACAGGCGACGAGACATTTTATCGGGCAAAAAAGAGAGGGGCTTTCGCCCCCTCCCCCTTTTCTCAAAAAGGTGCCCTGTAGCCATTTTTGAATTACGAAACCTTCTTTCCTTCAACACTGCATCAAAATAACTCGATAAACATTAAAATTTCTGATCAATCCTCAAAATTTCCTGCCGGCCCCTTGTCGCAGGAAAGGGACTTTACGCGTTCAGCAATCATTTCTCTGGTCCAGTCCGCCGGATTTTCAATACGGCTCGACTTTGGCCCCAGGTCATACGAGCCCGCATTCAGAATTGCCTCCAATGCCAGGGACGCGGTGTCTCCCGAATTTAATACATCAACCATCATGGAATACGCAAAATTTTCAACCCGTTCAGTCATCCGTTCACGAATTTCCAGTGGCTGGGAAAGAAGCTTATTTTCAAACGGAAGATTAAGGTTTTTGTAGTCTCCTTTTTTGTACCCCTTGGATTCCGCGTATGCAACCATTTCGGCCCATAATTCCTCTGTTACCCCCTCACCCTTAACCTTGATGAAGTTGCCATTATCGTCCAGCATGGCGTTTCCGTAGTCATTCACTTCCAGTCCCCAGGACACCATCTGCAATGCGGTGGCAACATTTGCCTTTGTTGTGGCCGTTTTGGCCGCTATCTCGCGAAGCTTTTCGGAGCTGTTGCCGGAAGTGCCGTGCTGGGCGCCGGAGATATTGTATTTTGCAAGCGCCTTGTGAATGTCCGCCGTCAGCTGCACCTGGATTCCCTGGGAGCTTGCCTCGATGCCGTGGGTAGTCCCGTTGTTGAGGGCAATCCAATCCGGAAATATTCCATAGGCATTCAGCCCTTTAATCTGAAACAACGCTTCCTCGACGGTGGACAGCCCCGCCTTTCCTTTTATCTCACCCACTTCGGTTTCCAGGCCGGCCCACTTCGGCACATAAGCGTTCAGTTCAATGCCCGCCAGAAGATTCTGATCGTCCGGAAGATGAGAAGCATCTATTGCGATGGATGTAATGCCCGCTTCGAACATGGTCGGTATCTCAACCTTAGCCTGTGTTATGTCCTTTTCGCTTTTGATGCCGTAATGGTCGGCATGGATGGCTACGGGCACGGTAATGCCGAGTTCATTGCAAAGGGCGTCGACTATTCGTGCCATGTTCCAGTAGTTAACTGCGCAGTATGCCTTGGCGCCTCCCTCGGACTTGGCGATCTCTATGATGACGGCGGCATTTGCCTTCTGGGCGGCCTTGAGCACGCCGCGAACGACAAAATAACTCCTGCCGTTTGCCGCCATGGCAATTGCGTTTCCCTTCGTTTTCATAGCCCTGTCAATCACTTTTCCGCTCACTATCAGGGCTTTCGAGTTGGGAAACAGCCTGGCGATATTCGTTGGACGACCTGTTTCCAGAGCCTTGCGGAAGCCTGCCGAATAACCGGCTCCTGTTTCACACATTTCTTCCTCCTTTGAAGATAAAACACTATCGGCTCCTTCCGCGCATCTCCAGATGCGAGTTTCAAAGCCTGAAACATATAATGTATAACACAGCATGCCTCAAAACTCAAGACGGGCTGCCCGCGCAACATCATACCCAAGTACGCGTCTCCTTGCATTGTCTTGTTCCTTGTCCTATAATCCGGGTACACGGAGAAAAACCATGCACACCGCAAGTTTCAACAAATCGTTTCTGGACACTCATCTGATTGTCGATGTCCGTACTCCGCTTGAGTTCCACGAGGACCACATTCCCGGAGCCATAAACGTTCCGCTCCTTGGCAATGAAGAACGGATTGAAATCGGGATTCTTTACAAGAATACGGGACCGCATGAGGCACGGAGAAGAGGACTGGAGCTTACGGCCCCCCGATTTCCCCGGATTGTAGAAGAAATTGCATTGAAAGCCTGCGGACGTCCTGTCCTCGTGTATTGCTGGCGAGGCGGTCTCAGGAGCAAAACGGTCGCGACCATCCTTGATCTTGTAGGTTACAGGTCATTACAACTTCATGGGGGGTACAAGTCATACCGCAACCAGGTCGTGTCATATTTCGAGAATTTCACTCCTCCAGGACCGGTAGTAGTTCTCCACGGGCTTACCGGAGTGGGAAAAACCAGTTTTCTGGAAACACTGCGGGGCGAAAATTATACCGTGATTGACCTGGAGGCGCTGGCATGTCACAGGGGTTCCGCCTTCGGCGCACTGGGACTCGACCAGACAATCAGCCAGAAGCGTTTTGAGAGCATTCTCTGGCATGCCCTGCAAAAGAGCCCCGAAGACAAGCCGGTTATATTAGAAGGCGAAAGCAGGCGGATCGGCAGGATATCGCTTCCGGGAAACATGTACGAAGTCATGAACCGCGGGATCAGGATCTGGTGCGAAGCCTCCATCGAAACGAGGGTTTCGCGCCTTATTGAAGAATACGGCAGGCCCGAATACAAGATCGACATGGCGGCAGCTCTGTCCAGGATTTCCAGGAAACTCGGCGGACTGAAATACAGGGAGATTTCGGACTGCCTCGAGAACTGGGAACTGGAGCCGTTTATGGCCGGGTTGTTGAATTGCTATTATGACAGGGTTTATTACAAGACCAAAGAATGGAACGCCGACCTGACCTTGTCGCTGGAAGATTTAAGCGCTGCTGCCGTGCAATTGGATAACTTTCTGGAAGAACGCTTGAAAATCCAGCATAGCAAGGCCCCCCTCCTGAATCAGGAGGGGGAAGCCCGCAAGGGCGGGGGTGGTTACTAAGTCTTTTGCCTGGTTTTTACGACGCCAGGGTAAATTGACCCACCAGATGTCCCAGTTCATCCGAAAGCTTCGACAGGCGGCTTGCCGCCGAAGCTGAATCCTGTGAGCAGGATGCGCTTGCCTGCACAACCTCGGAAATCTGCTGGATGTTGTTGGTAATTTCCGATGTCGTGGCGGTCTGCTGCTCCGCGGCTGTGGCAATCTGGTTTATCTGCATGGTAACAGTATTTATTTGCTCCATTATCTGCTCCAGGGCCTTTCCGGATTTGGCCGCGGCTTTTGTTCCCTTTTCCACTTCGTTCACGCCATCCTCCATGGAAGAAACCGCTCCCCTGGTCTCGGACTGGATGGTCCTTATCATCTGGCCGATTTCCTTGGTTGCCCTGGTTGTCCTTTCTGCAAGCGCCCTGACTTCATCCGCGACAACGGCGAACCCTCTTCCCTGCTCTCCGGCCCTTGCGGCCTCTATGGCGGCATTTAAGGCAAGAAGATTTGTCTGGTCGGCGATGTCTTCGATCGTTCCGACGATATCTCCGATCTGGTCAGAGCGGGAACCAAGGTTTTCCACGGTCTTTGCCGTCTCCTTGACCCTCTGGGCAATCCTGCTCATGCCGGAAACCGTCTCTGCCACGACTGACACGCCATCGGACGCGGATTCCGTCGCCTTTCGGGAACTTTCAGCGGCCATGCTGCAGTTCTGGGCAATTTCCGAGGAGGTTGCGGCCATCTCTTCACTTGCGGTTGCAACAGTTCCGGACTGAGCCGCGGCCTGCTCCGCTCCCGTTGCGATCTGCTCCGCACTCGAATACAAAACGTTTGCGGAGGAAGCCACCTGGATAGCGGTTTCCTTAATTGACGAAATCATATTGTTTATGGAAGAGAGCATCCTGTTGATGCTCCGCCCCAGATCGCCAATCTCATCATCTGCGTAAATTCTCAGTTTTACGGATATATCTCCGTCCGCCACCCGGTTCATGGTTTTTGCCACCCGGTTGATCCTGGTAACAAAATTCCTGATGAGAAACATTGACGCCGTCAGGCCGAGAATAATGGAAATCGCGCCGGCGACAAGTTGTATGATCTTAACTCTTGTGTATAAATCAACAGATTTTTTATAGGCTTCTTCGACACATCCCTGCTGATATTTAAACTGTTCCTCGAAGGCGTTCTGGACTTTTTCGGTCAGGGGGACGCCCTCTTTCAGTAATAGTTCAGCTGCTTTGTCCCGTTCGTGCGCGAGGGCCAATTCAATTATTTTATTGTTAACAACGACAGCAGGAGCAATAGCGCTTTTTGCATTATTGATTAGGCTTATCCCTTTTTCGTTCTTTTCAATTTGTTCAAGTTTGCTCATATTTTCGCGGTATTTTGCCCTGGCGTCTTCCAATTTTTTCTTTTCGGCAATAATTGCATTTGGGTCTTTTAGAATAACCAGCATTCTTATGCTATTCTGGACTTCATCAAGCGCTTTTGCGGACTGGGCGGCGTAAAGCGTCTTCAGGTAATTACCTTTTGCAATCTGCTCCAGGGATTTGTTTACTTTTTGCGAACTGCTCAACCCAAAAAAAATCATGACAATGACCGTCAACAAAAGGAAACCAGAGACCAACCCCATTTTCATGCCGATCCTAAGATTGTTGAAAAACATATAACGCCTCCTTGTTTTGTCGTTTATGTAATCCGATCCGCGAGACTTATCAGAATGAGTTTCCTAAAGAGATTTCCATAACAGAATTCATTCCTTTTATCGGCACTAGAGTAAATAACTTTAAAACTTTATTTGAAATCCATTGTCACTGTTTCATATCAAATATAAGGAATATAATGGCTCAAATCCTTAGCCTTTCGAAACACAAGGCCAGATTGGATTCAAGCCGTAACGGCCGTGTCAGTGATCAAATAATTTTTGAAAACAGGGGATTTAAAAAGGAATCCGGCGCAGGAGAATCAACCCTGCTGATTGCACACGTGAACGCTCTGAACGATCCGGCATTAAATACCAGAACGTACTTTAACTAATTGGAAGCATAAAAAAAGGTGCCCGCGAACGGTCACCTTTCTCACAACTTCACATTTATTTTATTCAAAATGTTTCAAAAACGGCCTTTTCCGCCGTAAAACTTCATATCAACTTTAACGATACAAATTGTTACGCCTGTGAAGCTTTCAGAGCCTGGTCGATATCAGCGATAATGTCCGCGGCATCCTCAATACCGATGGAAAGCCTTATGAAATCCGGGGTAACACCCGTCGCGTACTGCTCTTCCTCGGTAAGCTGCTGGTGGGTCGTCGAAGCCGGATGGATTACCAGAGACTTTGCGTCGCCGATGTTGGCCAGATGCGACAGAAGCCTGACGTTGTCGATGAATTTCTTTCCTGCTTCAACCCCTCCCCTGATGCCGAACCCGATGATAGCCCCGGCCCCTTTCGGGAGGTATTTACGGGCCCTTTGATAGTCTCTGTGGCTGGCAAGTCCGGGATAATTAACCCAGGTGACAAATGGATTTTTTTCGAGCCATTCGGCCACTTTTCCGGCGTTCTCCACGTGGCGCGGCATCCTGACATGAAGTGTTTCCAGCCCCTGAAGAATCAGAAAAGAGTTGAACGGTGACAGGGGCGCCCCCATGTCGCGCAACAGCTCGACACGCATTTTAATGATATATGACTGGTTGCCGATTGCTTCCCAGAACCTGATTCCGTGATAAGACGGATCCGGTTCGGTAAATTCCGGAAACCTGCCGTTGTTCCACGGAAATTTGCCCCCATCCACCACGCAGCCGCCGATGCTTGTCCCGTGGCCGCCTATAAACTTTGTCAGTGAATAGACGACTATGTCCGCTCCGTGCTCGAGCGGCCTGAACAGGTAGGGAGTTGTAACCGTGTTGTCGACAACGAACGGAATTCCGGCGTCATGGGCGACTTTCGCGATGGCCTCGAAGTCATCGACATTATTTTTCGGGTTCCCGACCGATTCGGTATAAACCAGACGCGTTTTCCCGTCGATTGCCGCCCGGATGTTTTCCGGATCGGAACTGTCAACGAACTTCACATCTATTCCAAGTTTGGGCAGGGTATAATGAAACAGGTTGTAGGTTCCGCCATACAGGTAGCTGGTGGATATGACGTTCTGTCCTGCCTGGGCGATATTCAAAACGGCAAAGGTAATGGCTGCCTGTCCGGACGCTACCGCCAGCGCTCCCACGCCCCCGTCAAGCTCGGCCATGCGCTTTTCCAGTACATCAGTGGTCGGATTCATTATCCTCGTATATATGTTTCCCGGCTCTTCGAGAGCAAATAATTTTGCCGCGTGCTCCGAGCTTTTGAAGACATATGACGATGTCTGGTAGATGGGAACGGCGCGGGACAGTGTCGCGGAATCCGGGACGTGACCGGCGTGCAGGGCCAGCGTATCAAGGCTTGCTTTTTTTTCCGGCATTTTTTCCTCCAATTCTCTTCCTTGGGATATGACGCAGAAATAAATTTAAAGCTGACTGATGTGGTTTACGGCCAAATCATAATATTAATAGTTTACAACAGTTGTCAACATTTTAATTTCGTCGCCCGAAAATTTCCGTGAGCCGCAGAAGATTGGCCGCGAGACCGGCGTTCAACGCTTCCGGTGAGTACCGCCATACCCAGTTTCCGGATGCAGTGCCGGGTATGTTCATCCTCGCTTCGCTGCCCAGGGACAGTATGTCCTGAAGCGGTATAATGACGGTATCGGCAACGGAAACCAGAGCGGAACGGATCAGGTCCCACACGATATTCTCCCCGGAAATGCCGAGATAAGCGCAAACAGTTTCCTTTTCTTCCTTCGTGATTGAAGAAAACCAGCCCAGAGTCGTGTCATTATCATGGGTACCCGTGTAAATTACCGAACGGCGGATATGGTTATGGGGAAGATACGGGTTGTCGGGTCCGGAACCGAAGGCGAACTGCAGTATCTTCATTCCGGGGAAACTGTAGCGGTCACGCAGGGCTTCCACCTTCGGGGTGATCACGCCGAGGTCTTCGGCTATTATCGGCAATTTTCCCAAGACGTCCGCCAGAGTGTCGAACAGGGATTCGCCGGGACCTTCGACCCATCGGCCGTTGACCGCCGTCTTTTCCCCCGCTGGAACTTCCCAGTGCGCCTCGAAACCTCGAAAGTGATCGATCCTTACCAGGTCATACAGCGAAAACGACGACCTGAACCGCTCGATCCACCAGCGGTATCCGTCACGGGCCATGCTGTCCCAGTCATATATCGGGTTGCCCCACAATTGCCCGGTTTCGCTGAAATAGTCGGGCGGGACCCCGGCGACAACGGAAGGCCGGCATTTGTCATCAAGCTTGAAGAGATGCGGGTTTGCCCATACGTCAGCGGAATCTTCAGCCACAAAGATCGGGATATCGCCGATAATTCCGATCCCTTTCGCGTTTGCATACTCTTTCACCTTGAGCCACTGGCGGAAAAACTGCCACTGGACATATTCCAGTTCCTGAATTGCGTCGCGACAACCGGCGAACACCTCGTCCAGCGCCGCGGTATCGTGTTTCACGACTGCCGCGGGCCAATCGCTCCGGCATTTCCCCCGGTGAATAAGCTTCATCGCCATGAAACATGAATAATCATTCAACCATGGCGACTGCATCCTGAATTCTTCGAATTCCGCCTTCCGGTTTTCGTCGCCTCCCGAGAAAAATTTCGCCGCGGCTTTCTTCAAAGACTCGGATTTATATTTTCTGGCCTGTCGATAGTCAACCTTGTCTTCCGGCAGATCATATCGAAGATCGGCGTAGTCCAGATCACCTTCGGCGACGATCGCCTCCAAATCGACCAGCAGTGGATTTCCGGCAAAAGCCGAATAACAGGAATACGGGGAGTCGCCCAGCGATGTGGGGCCAAGAGGCAGCACCTGCCAGAGTGATTGACCCGATTGATGCAGAAAATCTATGAATGCATGTGCTTCTTTGCCAAGGGAACCGATGCCTCCCGGTCCCGGCAGCGAAGTCGGGTGGAGGAGAATACCGGACTTTCTCAAATTTTTCATTTAATGCCTTCGATAGTAAATTTATATCACATGTGGATTTTATTGACCTGAATTCGCGAGAATAAAAGCCGAAACATTGGCATACCAGGCAGACAAGGGTTTGAATGTCAACGGATTCAGTTTTGATTTTCATGCCGTGATTGACTGTTACGTAACGGCAAGTATCTGATCGATCCGCTTCCCGTCCAGCGTCTCCTCTTCCAGGAGGGCTTCGGCCAGTGCATCCAGCTTCCTCCGGTTCGAGTTTATCAATCCCTCGGCGGTGTTTTCGGCGATTTTGATTATTTCGGCAATTTCCTGGTCGATGAGCCAAGCCATGTTCTCGGAAAAGGTTTTTTCCTGGGCCAGTTTCATGCCGAGAAACGGATGTTCTTCACCTCTGCTGAAGGTCACCGCTCCTATTTTCTCGCTCATCCCCCACTGGCAAACCATCTTTTCCGCCAGTTCGGTTACCATTTTCAGATCGTTCTGCGCCCCCGTGGATATATCGCCGAATACGGCGCGTTCGGCAACTCTCCCACCGAGCACGACGGAAAGCCTGTTCATGAGATAGCTCTTCGGATAATGATAGCGGTCATCCTCCGGAAGCTGCTGCGTCACGCCAAGCGCCATCCCGCGCGGTATTATGGTCACTTTGTGCACAGGATCGGTTCCGGGCAGAAGTTTTGCCACCAGGGCATGCCCGGATTCGTGATATGCGGTGATCTTTTTTTCCTTTTCGGAAAGGAACATCTTTCTTTCACCGCCCATCAGTATCTTGTCCTTGGCCTGTTCCAGGTGGTTCATATCGACTTCAGATTCATTGTCCCGGGCGGCAAGGATAGCCGCTTCATTGACCAGATTTTCCAGGTCCGCGCCGGTCATCCCCGGCGTTCCCTTGGCAATAACCGCCAGATCGACGTCTTCGTCAATTTTCACCTTGCGGGTGTGGACCTTCAGGATCTTTTCCCTGTCCCGCCAGTCAGGCCGCTCGATGACCACCCTGCGGTCGAACCGGCCCGGCCTAAGCAGCGCGGAGTCCAGTACGTCAGGCCGGTTTGTGGCGGCAATAACAACCACCTCTTCATGGGGATCAAAACCGTCCATTTCAGAAAGAAGCTGGTTCAATGTCTGTTCCCGCTCATCGTGGCCACCGCCGAAGCCCGCTCCTCGGCTCCTTCCTACGGCATCAAGTTCGTCGATGAAGATTATGCTCGGCGCTTCCCTCCTGGCTCCGGCAAACAGGTCGCGCACGCGGCTCGCCCCAACCCCCACGAACATCTCGATAAACTGCGAAGCGGAAATGCTGAAAAAAGTGACGCCGGCCTCTCCCGCAACAGCCCGCGCCAGAAGGGTCTTTCCCGTCCCCGGAGGTCCCACGAGCAGAATCCCCTTTGGCACTTTACCGCCTATTCGCTGAAACTTTTTCGGGTCCTTGAGATATTCCACAACCTCTTTGAGCTCCTGCTTGGCCTCCTCCATTCCGGCGACATCGGCGAATGTCACGGAAACTCTCTGGGTGGTATACATTTTCGCTCCGGATTTCGCGAATCCGCCCATCATGCCTCCGGGCCCCTGGGACTTTATTCCGCGCGTCATCATAATCCAGACCCCGAGGATGAGGAGCCAGGGGAGAAGATAGATGATAGTATTAACCACGGGAGACGATTCCGTCGACACAGCGGTGACATCAACTTTTTTTGCCTCCAGTTCCGCCATGAGCTGTGGGTCCTGGATAGACGGCATTATTGTGCTGAACTGCGTAATTTCCTTGACTACGGCTTTATCGGCCACAGTCTGGGTAATCTTGATTTTATTCCTTAGATCTCCCTTTATGACGCTTCCCTTGATACGGATCGCTTTGATGTTGTCCCTTGCAAGTTCTTCCTTGAAGCGGCTATATGTAATTTCGGCGCTTTCTCCACCCCCTTGGCCGCTGATGTAAATGTTGACGAAATAAAATGCTATTACAAGGACAAGCATTACGAGCAATGGTTTCCAGATTGTCTGCCACATGCCATTCTCCAAGGTTTCGGACTTACATATATTTTACATTAAAGAGGTAACATACGCATCTTCCTTTGGCAAGGAGCCAGCCATGTGCATTCTGCAAAAAAATAAACGATCTCCCGCTTTAACGGTGATTCTCAAAAATCCCTGTCTATCCTATATCGGCCAAGACCGAACGATGCCCCTTTACCGACATGGAAATATTCTCCCAGGAGCAAAAAAAAGTGGAAATCCGAAATGGCCCCCTCAAAAACACCGGTTCCGGCCAGGCCATGGAATCGTTCTCCGCGGTTCTCTTCCAGCCAGGCATCAGCATGGAAACCATATTCCGCTGTAACGATCGATTCGCTCAATGATGACAGCCATTTATAGTCCACTTCCAGGCCGCCTCCGTAATAATAGTAAGCGAGAGAAGAGATGCGTCTCAGCAGCGGACGGATAAAAAGCGGAAATGTCAACTGGCCGACCGGATTACCGTCATGGAGCAGTCTCATGGGAGTCGTAATTGTCAGCCTGATACGGCCGGGGTTCAGATCCTGGGTTTCGGCGATATCCCTCAACGATATGGTAGAAATCCCGTCAAGAGCGACGGCACCGGATTTTTCCATGATACGGTTTCTGCAACCGGTCACGGTTGCAGATTCGGCCATGGTTACGATGCCGGCAACCTTTGAGTCTGTCGGCGAGGGATCGAACATAAGAAGTGTCGCCGCAATGTAATCCTGAACATGATTAATTGCCGTTCCCGCAAGGACGAGTCCGATTTCTATTTCCTTTCCCCTGTTCGGCGCGGCCGGAAGAACCGGAAAATCGAAGACGAACGGCAGCGGGGGCTTCTGGTGGCGCTTTGCGGCCGATCCGTCATCGCTTACGGTCTGTGAAAAAGTCAACTGGTATGAACAGACGTTCCGTTGCGGACAATTACCGCATTCGTTATTCCGCAGGCAGGCAATCTTGCGGAAGGCCGACATGAAATCGTTCCTGGTTCTGAACAGGGCATAGCGGTCAGTAATATCATCAGCCAGCGCGAGGGTGAATATCAGTTTTGCAAATACAATATCCATCAGTCTTGTTCGCCTTTTCCATTATTCCTATTGCATCATTGTAATTTCCATATCAATCTGATAATAAGCATGTATACGCCATTCTGGCAATAGAAGCAAACAGGAAACGGAGAATCGGCGGTGCGGTCATACCGTGCGGCATGGACATTTTATGAAATTCACTCTTATCAAAACGGACAAAAAGACATCAGCCCGGCGGGGTATTCTGGAAACACCGCACGGAATCATTCAAACCCCCATTTTCATGCCGGTCGGCACCCATGCCGCCATGAAGGCCATGACCCCCGCGCAGGTCGGGGAGACAGGCGCGCAGATAATCCTTTGCAACACCTATCATCTTCACCTCCGTCCCGGAGAAGCCCTGGTGGAGAAAGCCGGCGGTCTTCACCGCTTCATGGGCTGGGACGGGCCTATTCTCACGGATTCCGGCGGATTCCAGGTTTTTTCACTCCCAAACAAGAGAATCACGGAGGAAGGGGTATTTTTCAGGCATGAAATCAGCGGCGAAGAGATATTCCTGGATCCCGCGGGAGCGATGGCCATCCAGGAATCGCTCGGCGCCGACATCATCATGGCATTTGACGAATGTATCCCCTATCCCTGCGAAAAACGTTATGCCGCCCTGTCCACCGCAAAAACCCTGCGCTGGGCGGAGCAATGCAGAAAAACCCACACAAGTGAGAAGCAGGCCCTTTTTGCCATTGTCCAGGGGAGCGTCTTCAAGGACCTGCGCGTCATGTGCGCGCAGGAACTTGTAAAAATGGATTTCCCCGGTTACGCCATCGGGGGGGTCAGCGTCGGAGAAGGTCTTGAACTTCTGAAGACGGTCGTCGATTTTACCGCGCCCCACCTTCCAACCGACAAGCCCCGTTACCTGATGGGAGTCGGCCTGCCCGAAGACATCCTGGAAAGCGTCGAACGGGGCATGGATATGTTCGACTGCGTAATACCGACCCGATATGCGCGAAGCGCCACCCTGTTTACCAACCGCGGCCGGATTCGCCTGACCAACCGGAAGTACCGGCGCGATTTCTATCCGGTTGAACCCAACTGCAGCTGCTATACCTGCACAAACTTCACCAGGGCATACCTGCATCATCTATTTATAGCCAACGAAGTTTTGTCCGCAATCCTCGCCAGCATCCATAACGTTCATTTTTATCTGAACATGATGGAGGAAATACGCAGAGCCGTCGAGGAAGGAAAGTTTTCGGAATATAAACGGACTTTCCTGGAAAATTATTCCCAGGGAGAAAAGAAATGACGCATGATATCAGCAAATTCGATACTCTTATGGAACTGATGCGCCGCCTGCGCGGACCCGGCGGGTGTCCATGGGACGCCGAACAGACCCATGAAAGCCTCAAGAGATATCTGCTGGAAGAGACGTATGAGGTCATTGAAGCCATTGACGCCGCATCTACTCCCATGCTCAGGGAAGAACTGGGAGACCTGCTGCTGCAGGTGGTATTCCATGCCGTTATCGCCGAGGAGCGCGGCGAATTTTCAATCGATGAAGTAATAGATACGCTTAACGACAAGCTGATACGGCGTCATCCCCACGTATTCGCCGACCTGAAAGTTAAAGACATCGGACAGCTGATCGACAACTGGGAAAAGATCAAGAAAATGGAAAAGGGAAACGCAAGAAAGTCGGTGCTTTCCGGTGTCCCATCCCATCTTCCCGCGCTCCTGAAGGCGCAGAAAATTTCGGAAAAGGCAGCCAGGGTCGGCTTTGACTGGTCCCATGCCGATCAGGTGTTCGCCAAGGTTCTGGAAGAACTGAAGGAGTTCGAGGAAACGATGCTGGAAGGCAACGAGGATAGAATGGAGGCGGAGCTCGGTGACCTTCTATTCGCCCTGGCAAACCTCGGCCGTTTCCTTTCACTCAATCCCGAAGACGCCCTGAGAAAAACCGTTGCCCGCTTCATGAAACGCTTCGAACACATCGAGGAAAGGCTGCATGCGGCAAACAGGGATATCAGGGACACTCCTTTGGAGGATATGGAGCGCCTCTGGGAAGAGGCAAAGGTTCTGGAACGGGAAAAGGAGCTGTAGCCGGAATCCGGAATTGAGCGTTCATCTTTCCGCATCGGCTACGGAATCCCGGTTTTCGGCCATTACTGCCGTTTTGTTACATTTATTCAACAGGGTAAAGAATTTTCCACAAATTTTGTGGAAAATTTGTGGATAACCGTGTTGAAAGAATGACAAACAAAAGCTTTCTATGAAGTTTCCACTATCTGCCCATTTTTTACTCACCTAATAAACATGTGTAATTACAGACATTTACAATCATATAGTTATTTCAAAAGGTTACACTGTTAAAAGGAACCCGCCTGTACATTGATAACTTAAATAAAGTTGGTCGAACTGTTTGTAAAGGTTATCTTTTTGCCTTCTTGCCGCCCTTCTCGAAACGTATCCCTTCCATTTGCAGCAGAATTGACTTCATCTCTGTTCCACCCGGCGCGGAATATCCGGTCATTTTACCGTCGGAACCTATCACCCGGTGGCAGGGTATTATTATCGGGATCGTATTTCCGGCCATGACGGATCCGACACCCCTCGAAGCCTTTGGACTTCCTGTCTCGGCCGCGACTTCGGCGTAGTTTTTGACGCTTCCGTATGGTATCCGGGATACGGACTTATAGACCAACAGGCTGAATTCCGTGCAATTTCCCAGGTCGAGGGGCAACTCAAAGCTTACTTTTTGCCCGTTGAAATAATCACGCAGCAATTCGGCCGCATTTCCGGTCAGCGTATTTTCTCCCGTCACCCGCGGATATAGTTGCTTAATTTGTGATTTTATTTCATCGACGGAAATCGATACGGGAAGGAGCACCTCGATAAGCCCCTCGCTGCTCGCCACTACTCCTCCGAAGCCGGTACTAGTTTCGTAAATGGAGTAAAATATTCCCACATCATTCCTTCTGCACTTTTTCACACTTCAACCTCCTTCCCTCTTCCCGCATATTAATTTAACGGTTTCCCGTGTCTCTTCACATCGAATAAGGTATGCGCAGAAAAGGAATATCATAATTCCGCCGGTTACAATAGCGACCAGGGCAGATGCCTTGAACAGTTTTTCACCATTGATCGACCAGTTTATCAGATGCACTCCCCAACGCACAGCCATAAACATTGGAATAGCTGCAGCAATTGTTTTTAAGCCGGCAAGCATGATGCCTCTACCGCCAAAACACCCGATTTTCCGCCGCAGGTAATAAAGTAGCAGGGCCATGTTGAACATGGAGGACAAGCTTGAAGCAAGTGCAAGCCCCCCGTGCAGAAGTGGTTTCATGAGGAT
Source organism: Geobacteraceae bacterium (assembly GCA_035686205.1). Classification (GTDB taxonomy): domain Bacteria; phylum Desulfobacterota; class Desulfuromonadia; order Geobacterales; family Geobacteraceae; genus CAIWTU01. The sequence continues at coordinate 9,848 of DASRZQ010000119.1, read as the reverse complement.
AAGGCTGAATGCCGCATTGAGGACAAAAGCGACAAAAGCGATTTTGACCGGCGTCGCCGTGTCCCTCAGTGAGTAAAACGCCGGAACGAGGACCCTCACCATCGCGACGAATACCAGGCCCAGTGAATAAAAGGACAGGGCCGCCGCGGTTTTTTCCGCCTTGGCGAAGTCGAAATTGCCGCCCATGAACAGAAGGCTGAAAATGGGAGTCGAACATGCAAGGAGCCCCGCCATTGCCGGTATGGTAATGAAAAGCGTCAGACGCAGGCCGAATGCCAGCGACTCCTTCAAATTATCCATCTCGCCGGCGACGGCCTGCCTGCTCATTGAAGGCAGCACGGCCTGGGCCACCGGCACGGTTATAATCCCCTGGGGAAACTCGAACAGCCTCTGGGCGTAGTACAGGTAGGACACGCTGCCCTGGGGGAGGAGCGAAGCGAGGATGCCCCCGACCATAATGTTCAGATAATAAACGCCGACTCCGAATACTGATGGTCCCATGAGCAGCGCTATCCGCTTGACTGCCGGATGGCGGGGCCTGAATTTAAAACGGACGGAAAAGCCCTTTCGGTACAGAACCGGCATTTGAAGCAACAATTGCAGAATTCCACCGCAGAGCACTCCGACTGCCAGCGCCGTTATTGGGACATCAAATTCCGTGTGCAGAAAAATTGAACAGAAGATCATGGACAGGTTCAGGAAAACCGTGGATATGGCAGGAAAGAAGAAATGCCTGACAGTATTCAGGATCCCCATGCACAGGGCGACCAGGCTGATGAGGAATATATACGGAAACATGAACCTGTTGAGGAAGATGGTAAGTTCCAGTTTGCCTGAATCGGCACGGAACCCCGGGAACATAAGCGACATGATGAGCGGGGAAAGGATTATCCCAAGCGTCACGACAAGGGCCATTACGACAGTAAGCACCGAAAAACATATGCTTGCCAGTTCACGCGCCTCGTCTTTTCCCTTTTTATTAAGGTATTCGGAGAAGATCGGAACGAAAGCCGAGGTAAGCGCGCCTTCCGCAAAAAAACGGCGCAGCATGTTCGGTATCTGGAAGGCGGCAAAAAAAGCGTCCGTATAGTAGCCCGCGCCGAACAGCCTCGATACCAGCATATCCCGGGCCAGTCCCATAAAACGGGAAATTATGGTGGCGAAGCCGAGCACTCCCGCGGCCCGGGCGATATTTCTTTTTTCGGACATGAAAAAACCCTTCTAACATTATGTTTTCAGGGTTTTTACCATAGTTCGAAGGTAATTTGTATTCTATTTTGCCGGTTATTCCGTTGTGACTTCATCCAGCATCTTTTCCAGGCTGTCTCGTCCCGTAACCGGAGGCCTGCAGAGTTCGCCATGGCAAACATACGCCGCCGGCCGCCCTTCTATCGTCTTGTAGCCGGTTTCCTCGCCATCCTCTTTGTGGCGAAGCACAAGATGAGGTATGTAACGACTTTTTACTGCAAGGAGCATCTCATTCATGACAGGGTCATCCCTTTTTCCAACCATGGTCACGTCGACATCCGGCCCGTGAAGGTAATCAACTGCCATTACAGAATGAATATATGCCGTTGGATGTTCCATGGCATTACCCATAAGCGAGCGCAAAATGCCCTCTCCCTCTGTTTTTAATCCTTTCTTCCCGGCGATTTTGCCAAGCTTAAGGAAATTTACCGCGGCAACAGAATTGCCGGACGGGATAACTCCATCAAGCGCGCTTTTTTTTCTTACAAGGAAATTCCCCGTATCGTTACCGCTGTCAAAAAGTCCATAATTCTCATCATCGGCGAAAAGCCGCAAAATCTCCCTGCTCAGGCGAATCGCCGCGTCAAGGTGCTCCTTGTCCAGGGTTGCTTCGTACAATTCAGTCAAACCCCAGAGGAAAAATGCATGATCCTCAAGAAACGCGGGTATGCCCGCTTCTCCGCTGAAAAAGCTGCGGAGCAGGCGTCCGTCCATCCCGACAAGACGTTTTCTGATAAATTCCACGGCATTCAAGGACATCCGGAGGTATGACTTTTTACCGGTTACGGCATATCCCCTGGCGAGGGCGGCGATCATCAGGCCGTTCCAAGAGGTGAGGATCTTTTCGTCTTTTAACGGCTGTATCCTTTCCTCCCTTGCGGACAAAAGTGTCTTACGCCAATTTTCAATATTTGCCCGCAGTTCATCTGTCGCGAAACCATGTTTAGTCGCGTAATCCTCAAGGGCTACGCTCTGGTGGAGGATATTTTCACCTTCAAAATTCCCCTGTTCGGTAATGCCGTAAAGGGCGGATACAATCTCCGCGGCCTCCTTTCCCAGGGAGGTTTTGACCTCGTCAAGGGGCCACAGGTAATATTTCCCTTCGACGCCTTCCGTATCGGCATCCCGGGCCGAATAAAATCCGCCTTCCGGTGAAGTCATTTCTCTATCGACGTAATCAAGGATTTCTTCGGCGACACCCCTGAAATAAATTTTTCCCGTAGCCTGAAATGCTTCCAGATAGGCCATTGCCAGCATTCCCTGGTCGTAGAGCATTTTTTCGAAATGGGGAATCAGCCATTTCGCGTCAACGGAGTACCGGTGAAAGCCGTAACCCAGTTGATCGTAGATACCTCCCCTTCGCATCATCATCAGGGAATATTCAGCCATCTCCAGTGCCGCGGGATTTTTCATCCGCTTCCAGTACCTGAGCAGATATGATATAAAGAGTGGTCTCGGAAACTTTGGAGCGGACCCGAAACCACCCCAACTGCGATCATATGCACTTTCCATATGCTGCCAGGTTTTATCCAGTATTTCGTTTCCCGGTATGGGTGCCGGAACAGGACCGGAAATCTCCGTCAGGCTCTTAATGATTGTATCGCAACTTGATTCCACGACATCACGCTGGGTTTTCCAGACGTCGGAGATTTTCTCCAGCAGGTCGATGAAGCCAAGCCTTCCCTGACGCGGGTTTTTGGCAACGTACGTGACAAAATAAAAAGGTTTTCCATCTGCATCGAGGAACACGTTGAGCGGCCATCCGCCGCCGCTTTGCATCATCTGGGCCGCCGTCATGTACTGTTCATCCACATCCGGACGTTCCTCCCGGTCCACCTTTATGGAAACAAAATGACGATTGAGGACATCGGCGACTTCAGTGTCTTCGAATGATTCGCGCTCCATCACATGGCACCAGTGACAGGTCGCATATCCGATGGAAAGAAACACCGGTTTATTTTCCGTCCTCGCCTTCTCGAACGCTTCATCGCCCCATTGATGCCAGTCAACGGGATTTTCGGCGTGCTGTAGAAGATATGGGCTCCTGGCAAAAATCAGCCTGTTATATTTCGCTCCTCCGTCGGGAGGAAGAGCTGTTTTGTCAATCTGGGCCAGTCGCCTTATTTTCAGGTTCTCGTCTGATGAAGGAGAAATTTCTTCCATGATAAGCCCTCCCGCGCCTTTTCCATTTTTATAAAGGAACGTCCTTCTTTTGCATCTATGCATTTTCTATATTATAAACACATATCCCATTTATTCTATATTATAAAATCTGTATGAATGATGTAATACTTTAGCAATCAAAAAAATGAAAATAATCTGTTATCATTGATTCAGGTTTGTTTAATTATTTCTTTTCCTTGACCCCCAATATAAAAAGTGATAGGAAATGAAACCTGGAACTCTCATTACTCCGGGAACAAACATTTTGAGGAAATTCAGCTTCATCATATTTGTGATTGTATTCGCCTCCATTGTTGTCCGAAATCCGAAGGCGATTTCCACACCCGCCGCTTCCCCGAGCGATCCCGCAAAAGAAGACTTGACCAGGATAGAATACCCCAGCCTGGAAAAAATCAAATGCAAACCCTGTTTCATCAGGCCGCAGGATTCCCTGGAAAGCCTTTTCGGCAGGGACTGGATCTATATTGCGAGACTGAACAGGATCGACCGGCGTCATGCATATCCCGGAATGACTATCAGAGCCCCCGTGGACATGAGTGAAATAAGGAATTACACACCTATGCCGTCATTTTACGAACCGGCAAAACAAACTGAAAAATACATCGTCGTTAACCTGACCGAGCAATGGATCGGTGCTTACGAGTACGGCAAACTGAAGTTTTCCATGCCCGCGGCTTCTGGCATGGACGGGCATTTAACCCCGACCGGAGTTTTCAGAGTGGATGCCCGGCACAGGGAACATACCTCATCGCTTTATAAAACGGAAGACCAGCAGGACCAGTACCCGATGGACTATGCCATCCGCTTTCACGTGGGCGAGGACGACGTCTCGTACTGGATTCATGCCAGAGACCTCCCCGGACGCCCTGCTTCCCACGGATGCGTGGGTGTATACGATGAAGACATGCAGAACAGAATGTACGGCATACCGGCGGACCCTGTACTTGATGACGCAAAGAAACTGTACGACTGGGCGGTCGGTGAAGAAGATTATGATTACGACTCGGGAGAGCTCGAACTGCTGGAGGACGGACCCGTGGTGGAAGTAATCGGGACCAATCCCAGATATCGTTCAACGCCTTTTTTGCCCTTCATGGCAAAAAACGGGTCCCTGGACAAATTCATTGCCGGTCTTGGGGAGTTGCTCTCATTTCATTCCTCCGTCCAAAACGATTGAATAATTCAAACATCAAGCTTGCCGCTTCAACCTCCGTTTCGAACCATTATTTGTATTGCAATCTTTGCGGAAAACTCATTTAACACATGTAACACATTTGAATCGTACGCGTTCCAGTATGCATACGGATTTGCAGGTGGTTTATTTGCTAGGAGCGAAAATGAATATACTCGTTACCAATGACGATGGAATACAGGCGCGCGGAATAATGGCGCTTGCCGAGGAAATGCGCGGACTGGGAAACGTGGCGGTTGTGGCTCCCGACCGTGAGCGAAGCGCCGTTGGTCACTCCCTTACACTTCATCATCCGTTGCGCGCCGCTGAAATGGGTCTGAACATGTTTGCCGTCGACGGCACTCCAACCGATTGCGTTAACCTCGGCATTCATGCACTCCTTGATTTCAAGCCGGATATTGTCGTATCCGGAATAAACAGAGGCGCCAACCTTGGTGATGACGTTACATATTCCGGAACGGTTTCAGCCGCCATGGAAGCCACACTGATGGGGATCCCCGCTTTCGCGGTTTCTCTGGCCACCGACCGTATCGACGGCCATTATTCCTTCGCCGCGAAATTCGCCGCCAGGCTTGCGCGGTTAATCTTCGAAAACGGCCTGCCAGCCGATACATTTCTGAATGTCAATGTTCCGGACCTTCCGGAATCGGCCACCCTGCGTCCGCTGCTGACCAGGCAGGGAAAAAGAAAATATGAAGGGTTGATAGTCGACAAGACGGATCCCAGGGGCAGGAAATATTACTGGATTGGCAACGGAGAGCAGAACTTTCTCGACATTGAAGGAACCGACTACCATGCGGTTTCACGCGGGCATATTTCCATAACCCCGCTCCACCTCGATCTGACCAATTACAAATCTTTCGAAACCCTGGAAAAGTGGCGACTGGACTGGTCCACTACGGACTGTCCGCTATAAATGGACAATTCAGGTTGTATTTGATATATATTTATACTTTATGGTTCGGGGAGAATGATGAATTTTGATTTTGCCAGGAAAAAAATGGTTGAAAGCCAGATAATCGCCAGGGGAGTACGGGACCGGCGAGTCATTGAAACGATGCTCAAGATTCCCCGACATGCATTTGTCGAGGAGGCCATGGCATCACAGGCTTACAACGATAAACCTCTCCCCATAGGAGAAAAACAGACTATTTCCCAACCCTACATGGTTGCATTGATGACTGAATTGCTTGAGCTGACCGGAAAGGAAAAAGTCCTGGAAATAGGAACCGGCTCCGGATACCAGGCTGCCGTGCTGGCTGCACTGGCCGATCGTGTCTATACAGTCGAAAGGATTCGCCCTCTGGCCCTTAAGGCCCGCAAGGCACTGGACAGCCTCGGTTTTTTGAACATCAACATCAAGATATCGGACGGAACGGTTGGCTGGAAGGAAGAAGCCCCATTCGATGCCATACTGGTAACAGCAGGTGCTCCTGATATTCCTCCCGAGCTTATCGGCCAGTTGGCATTCAACGGAAGACTGGTTATTCCGGTAGGAGACAGATACGAACAAACGCTTGTCAGGGTTATCAAGCACGAAGAAGGCTCCCTGACGCGGGAAAATTTCATAGGCTGCCGATTTGTAAGGTTAATCGGCAGGAACGGCTGGGAAAGCGAAGACTAGTCTGCAATAAAATAAGTCGCGAGGTATAAATGGAAATTGATAAAATCATAGAGGATATCGAAGATGAGGATAACCCGGAGCAGCCCGAGGATTTTCCTGAGCCGGAACCTGACGCGCTGATCTTCGAAGAAGCCGAAGAAGATGATTCCAAGACTTTTTTCGAAGGACATTACGACGATGCAATCAAGCATTATCTCAGAGAAATTCAGAAGACGACTCTTCTCACGGCTGATGAGGAAAAAGAGCTAGCCAGCCGCATTGACAGGGGGGACAAGGCTGCAAGGGACAAGATGATCGAGTCCAACCTCCGTCTGGTGGTCAAAATCGCCAAAAGGTACATAAACAGGGGATTGCCTTTTCTCGATCTTATTGAAGAGGGAAATCTGGGGCTCATCAAGGCGGTTGAACGGTTCAAACTTTCCAAGGAATGCAGATTCTCAACCTACGCGACATGGTGGATACGGCAGTCCATCGAACGGGCATTGGTCAACCAGTCGCGTACAATTCGGCTGCCCGTTCATGTCTCCGACGATATAAACCGGATGCTCAAAGTGACGAGAGAACTGGTGCAGAAATTGAACCGGGAACCGACCATCAAGGAAGTCTCGGTCCAGATGTCGGTAAATACGGCTTATGTCCGGCGACTCATGGTCCTTTTGAAGAAAACATATTCCATAGAAAGACCGATGGGCGAAAACAGCGATTACTTCCTCATCGACACCATCGAAGATACATCAACTGTATCGCCTTCCGTGCTCCTTGAAGATATCAACAAGTTCGAACTGGTTTCGAACTGGCTCGAATCGCTTTCGGAAAACGAAAAGAAAATCATAAGCATGCGTTTCGGGCTTTACGACAAGGATCCTCAAACACTTGACATAATCGGCCGAAGCTTTGGAGTTACCCGGGAGCGGATAAGGCAGATAGAAGCCAAGTCGCTGGACAAATTGAGAAAGATGGTTGAAGCGACCGAACAAAAGGGCAAAGCCGACAAATCCAAAGATTAGGAGCAGAAATGGAAAAGTTGAAAAACATCATTCGCGACATCCCTGATTTCCCCAAGAAAGGCATCATCTTCAAAGACATAACGACACTTCTGGCCGATGCGGCTTCTTACCAGAGAATGATTGATCTCATGTCTCACCGGTATATAGGGAAAAAAATCGATAAAGTTGTAGGCGTCGAAGCGAGAGGATTTATCATCGGCGCGGCGCTTGCCTATAAACTGGGCGCCGGAGTCGTGCTTGTCAGAAAACCGGGCAAACTACCCGGAGACACGTTCAAAAAGAGCTACGAACTCGAATACGGAACCGACACCCTGGAAATTCACACCGATTCCATAAAGAAAGGTGAGAAAGTGCTTATTGCCGACGACCTGCTGGCAACCGGAGGAACCATATCGGCAGTGGTGGATATGGTTAACGGCATGCATGGAGAAATAGTTGAGTGCTGCTTCATGGCCGAGCTTGAATTTCTTCACGGAAGGGACAAACTTCCATCCGGGAAAGTATTTTCACTCCTAACTTTCTGACATATTGCTTTTGGACGATAATGGCATTACAATTTCAAAAATGACTTGCAAAAAAACGGCAGCTGATATATAAAATTTCACTCCATTTCGTCCCCGTAGCTCAGCAGGATAGAGCGTCGGATTCCTAATCCGCAGGTCGCACGTTCGAATCGTGTCGGGGACACCAGTAAAATCAAGGGGTTACAGTTTAGGCTGTAACTCTTTTTGCTTCACTGTGATAAAATTGTGATAAAATCCTTCCGCACCCTGTCCATCACCTCGGCACCCGCCCTCAGGCTCTCCGAGTGATGATGCGCATAACGCATCACCATCTGTACGCTTTTCCACCGTCCAAGTCTTTGCACCGTGTACAGATCCACCCCGTTTTGCACGAGCCGCGTGGCAAATGTGTGGCGAAGGTCATGAAATCGAAAGCCCATCATGCCGGCTTTTTCCGCGGCGATGTAAAACGCCCTGAGCACGTTGCTTCCGTCCAAGGGGGTAGAGGAACTGCTGCAAAAGACGTAATCAATACCCTGCGCGGAAACTTCACGCCTTGCCCTTAATACCGCAAGTGCCGCCTCGTTCAGGGGGAGTGTATCCACCCCCCTGTTTTTCTGCTCATGGATCGTTAGCGTCCTGCGGTTAAAGTCGATCTGCCGCCACTTGAGACCAAGAATCTCCCCCCGCCTTAATCCGGTGCTGATCGCGAAGCTAATGATCTCCTGAAGCCATTTCGGGGATGCCTCAAGGAGCTTGTTCTCTTCCTCGAGGCTTAGCCAGCGCTCGATAAAGTTTTTTTCCTTTTCCTTCGAGACATTTCTCACCGGATTGTTCTCAAGCCACTCCCACTCCCGGATGGCGATATTGAAGGCATGGCTCATAAGGGATAGTTCGTAGTTCACGGTCCTGGGAGAAGCTCCCTCTTTCCTTCTTTTAACCTTGTATCCGGAAATCGCCTTCGCGGATATTTCTGTGACATACAAGTCCCCGAAAAATTGAACGAGATGGGCAGCAAGGCTTTTGTCCCGTCTGTGGGAGCTTGTGGCCTTGTTTACGACTGAATACTCGTCCAGGTACTTATCCATAAGCTCCCTGAAGGTGATACTTTCGCCGGGAGGCCTTTCGAACCACTTCCCCTCCGCAATCTCGCCTTTTAACTTGTCAAAGATCCGTTTTGCAAGCTTTTTGTCGGTCGTTTCGGTGGATTTTCTAACCTGCTTGCCGTTATATGTAAAACATACCCACCAGACCTCGCCTCGTTTAAATAGAGCCATATTATTTCTCCTTCCCATGGCCCTTGACATTGCGGTCTGGCTTCCCATGGGTATCACTATAAGACGACCCGCGGACTTCGTCAAGGCACTTGCGAAACACCTTGTCAACGTCAATATGCTGCTTTTTCAATGAACGTATAATGTCGATGGGTTTTGTGTTGTGTTCGAAGCGTATCACTTTTTGCTCATGCATCCATTCATCGATTTCCTCTTTTTTAAAGCGCAGCAGCCTGCCTATCTTGTAGTATGGGATCTCCCGGGCAGCGGCTCTCGCGTATAAGGTCTTTTCTTTCATGTTCAAGTAAAGCGCAAGCTGCCGTATAGATAAAAAACCGCCGTCCAAGTCTTTATTATTGTTGATCATCTCTGAATCTTTTTGTGCATGCTCTTCTGTATATTTGGCGATGCAATAGTCATATTTCGCTTCGAAAAACTCGGTCTTCCAATTTCACCCTTGGGACCGACCAGGCTGCCACCTCGAAATTGTTCGGAATTAATTCCATACAGGCGTGAAATTTCACCTTGGATGTCTTCTCTATTTGCTCCCATTTCAACCATTTGTTTCAGCCGAGCGATATCTTCTATGGCCGGCAATGGTAATGCTTCCAACTCGTACGCGGAAACAGCGACGCTGCCGTTTATGAATCGAAAGGCGAGATCGGCCGCAGCGGAGGTTAGAATCGCGGCCATCAATACAAGAGGGATTTCGGATGATCCTTGAATCGGCCTAATAATATTGACATGGTTTTCTACAGCGACTCCGCCGTGTTCATCTATAAAGGAGAGCGGCATAATGGCGGCTGATATCCTACT
>DASRZQ010000118.1:0-28519 GCA_035686205.1 Geobacteraceae bacterium | reverse complement strand
ATATGCCTGGCGGCGCTTGCAATATCGGCCGCCGATCCTTACCTGGCGGCGAGGAGAGAGATGGTTGAGCATGACCTCCGGGGCCGCGGTATACGGGATGCCCGGGTGCTGAAGGTTATGGGAGAGGTGCCCCGCCATCTGTTCGTCGACGAGCGGTACCGGGGGGAGGCGTATGCCGATCATCCCCTGCCCATCGGGGAAGGCCAGACCATATCCCAGCCATATGTTGTCGCGCTGATGACGGAGGCATTAAAACTGAAGGCTTCATACCGGGTGCTGGAGATTGGCACCGGTTCGGGATATCAGGCGGCGGTTCTCTCCGGGATAGTCAGGGAAGTTTATACCGTGGAAATCCGGAAAAACCTGGCTGACGGAGCGTTCCGAAGGTTGAAGGCGCTCGGCTTCCGGAATGTGACCGTCAGGCACGGTGACGGGTATTTCGGCTGGGAAAGCGCCGCGCCGTTTGATGCTATCATCGTCACCGCCTCCGCGAACCACATACCGCCTCCCCTCATCAAGCAGCTGAAAGAAGGAGGAACGCTCATCATTCCCCTCGGCGGCATCGTTTTTTATCAGACTCTGACTCTTGTCACGAAAAAAAGGGGGGGAGAGCTTTCCGTGGAACAGCTCGGTCCGGTGGCCTTTGTTCCGATGACCGGAGAAGCGTTGACGAAGTGATGTAAACCGTGCGACGTTCAACGTGCGACGTTAAAGTCAAAAAAATTTTTTCGCCCCCGTCCCCCGTACCCGTTTCACTTCTCACTTCTTACATCTTCCGTCTTACTTCTTACGTCGCACGTCCTCACTTCCGTTTCCTGAAAACCGAAATGTCGATAAATGCAAGAAAATAGGCGAGCGCCCCTGCCAGCAGCACATTCCGGAACCCGGCCGCCATGGCCAGCAGGATGGCGCAGAGGGGACCGATCACGGAACAGCAGCCGTTTATCGCCCACGCCCAGGTGATCAATTGCGGGTTTTCTTCGCCCAGCGCCCTGATGCCGACGGGAAATGGAATACCCATGACGAATCCGGCGGGAAAGATGGCGGGGAACACGAGAAGGAAAGACAACGGCGGCCTGAATTGCGCGATTACGGATGTCGCGGCCGGCAGAAAAAGACAATACAGGACGATGACCGTGGCCGTAACGGCCGGAATCCACCGGCCGCCCAGTTTCTCATGGCGATGGCTCATCAGGCTGCCCGTGCCGGAGCTGAACAGGAGCGTCGCCAGGACTGCCGCCATCGCATAGGACGGGTTTTCCAGCGGAAGGATAAACCGCTGGATCATAGTGATTTCCACGAACATGTAGCCGAACCCGAGCAGGGCGAAGTAAGGCAGGAGCCCGGCTTCCCCGTTTCTCCGGTTCACCGGTTCACCAGTTCTCCACTTCCCGCGTGCGGCAAAGACCGGCAGCAGGATGATCAGGACGCTTAATATCGCGGCCTGGACCAGCAGTGCCGGGATGATAAATCCTTCCTCGAGAAAGAACTGCCATTTCCCTCCCATGACCCGGTAAACTTCACCGATTTTGCGAATCTTGAGGAAATAATGGAAAAAGGGTGCATCGTCGTGAACCGGATCGACGTCGAAGATGTACCTTTCCATGAAACCCGCGCGTTCCGGTTGGGACAGTATGGCCGCGAAGGCATTGAAATACCCGTTGGTCGGCATTTTTACGAAACGGTTGGATTCTCCTGCCGTCATGCCCGGCAGATATGCGAGATCGAACATGCATCGCCGGGCAAATCCGCGCACCGCCGCTGTTTCTTTTTCGTCAAGTGGTGATTTTTTGGCCAGGATTGAGACGCTGCCCCAACTGCGTATCGCGGCGACGTGCCGAGCCGGGTCGCGGATTCCCGACGACTCCATGGCCGCGGCCAGCGTGGCCAGTATCCTCAGCTCGTTGCGCGGCGGCGGGATGATGTACAGGCTGACGCACAAAACCCCGTCTTTTCCCAGATGCCGGAAATACTCCCTGAAGGCTTCCACCGTGTATCGGTAGTCTTCGGCGATGCCGAAGGAACCCGCCGGCGCCGCGTCCTGCAGGGAGATGTCGATCAGGTCGAAGGTTTCATTCCTGCCTGCCAGCCACGACCTGCCCAGACCGGTTGCGGAATTTCCGTCATAGACATCCCCGGAAAAAGTCCCGAAATCGTTCCGGATAATCTCAGCCAACCACGGATTGGTCTCGATTCCGCGGATTACGCCGGATTTGTAATGTCGGGCCAGCAGCACCTGCAGCCCTCCCCCCGGGTCCAGAACAAGGACCTTGCGCCTGGGACGGATCTCGTAAGGAAGCGCCGCCGGCAGACTGCCGAGGAATTCCAGCGCCGCGCGGTCCTTTGTGCCGGTTATGGCGCTGATATTCCCGCCGTCGATGGAAAAGCCGATCTGTTCCGGGAGCGGACTGAAATATGCCAGGCTGAGCCCGGGCGCGAAGCGGACCGCCGGACTGCGGAAGGTATCGATTTGCGCGAACGGTGTGAAATAGGTGCGGAGCATTTTAGCGCCCGGATAAAGAAGCGCGGCAGGGAGTTCCTTGTATGGAGACAGCCTGAGACGGGCAAAGGCGGGTTGCAGGATAAAAATGGCGAGGTTTGCCCCGATGAGGAGCAGGCTTGCCGCCTTGATCCTCGTGCCGGCCACGGTGAAGGATACGGCGAGGACAATGGCCGAAAGGACGAAGATTCCCCTTTCGGGGGACATCATGCCGGTGAGGAGGAGAATTCCGACCGATCCCATGCCGGCGCCGAGGAGGTCGGCCGCGTAAATCAGCCCCGATCGGCGGCTTTCCCCGGCGAAGGCGGCGGCGGTTATCAGGCCGCCGAAAAAGAACGGCAGCGCCAGGACCATGTAATAGAGCCCCAGGCGGAGGACCTCGGTTTTTTCCCAGGCAAGACGAACTGGATCGAAGGGAAACAGGCTGGTCAGGAGATAGCCTGCAGGCATGGCAACCGCAAGGCAGAAGGCGTATGTGCCGATGTTCCGCACCGACCGCAACCGGGGAAATAAGGAAAGAACGGCGCCGCCGGCGGCAAGGCCGAGCATTGCAATACTGATAATCATGAATGCGAAGTGGTACCAGAGGGAGATGGAGAATACCCTGGCGAGGAGCACTTCGAAAGCCAGTCCGGCCATCGAGGAGAAGAATACGACAGAAAGTATTTTTCGCATTTCGTTCATGGTCTGCTCCTGAAGCGTGTGGCGACAGGGCGAAAAACGGTTACACTTTGAATTATAACCGCAATCCGGGGTGGTATGATAACAGCAGGTCCAAAACATTTTATAAATAGCACTAATCTCCTGCCACAAATATTCCTCCCCAGACTATACAGGGGAGGACAGGAGGGGGATGGGGTGTTTTAATGCCGAGAAACCCATCCCCACCCCGGCCCTACCCTTGAAGGGGAGGGAATTTTTGATGGCAGCGGAAGATTGATCCCAATCAGAAAACATCTTGTATACTGCCGGGAGAATATCATGCTGTCAGCCATCGGCGAACTTGTTGCTGAAGTGAAAATGGAGCGGCTGAAAGAGTACGTGCGGAAGCTGGAGGGACTGCGCCACGGGACGGAAAATCACCCGATGCTGGAAGAGAAGGCGGAGTTCATCAAGGAGGAATTGGAGTCGTTCGGCCTTCGTGTCGAGAACCAGCCGTTTCTTTACAGGGGAAGGATTTACCGGAACATTGTCGCGACGCTAGAAGGGACGGGACCCGGCGGAGAACGGCTCCTGGTCGGTGCCCATTACGATTCGCCCAGGGGAAGTCCCGGGGCGGACGACAACGCCAGCGGCGTCGCCGTACTTCTGGAGGCGGCGCGGATCCTGGGCAGCCGTAGGCCCGGCAAAACCGTCCAGTTCGTCGCCTTCACCCTGGAGGAGCCCCAGACCTGGAACCATTCGATTCTGCGCGGCAGCAGGCATTTCGTGCGGGAGGCCCGCGCGGCGGGCGCGGAGTACGAGGCTGTTTTGGTGCTGGAATGCGTCGGCTATACGGACAGGAAGGAGCGGAGCCAGCTAATTCCTTCCCTGGTCGGCATTCCAGTGCCCAAAACCGGCGATTTCCTCGGGATCATTGCAAACAGGCCGTCGAGGAAACTCATGGAGGCATTCAAGGAATGCGCGACAAGGTGGGTCCCCGGCTTGAAAGCGATAGCTTACGCGGCGCCCCTTCGCGGCTATCTGATCCCGCAGACCCGCTTCAGCGACCACTCGTCATTCTGGAACCGCGGCTATCCGGCCCTGATGCTCACGGACACGGCCATGTTCCGGAACCCCAACTACCATACGTCGCGTGATACCCATGATACCCTCGACTACGATTTCATGTCTGATGTGGCACGTTGTGTCGTGGCCTTTGTCGGGGGCGGGTGACATGCTCCCGGATTCAGAATGCTGTTTTTGCGGGGCTAAATCACAGGTGTTGTATTTACAAACCATTACGGGATACTATACTAATTAAGTTGAAAGCCCCAACTTTTTGAGGAGTAAATATTGAAACCGGAACGGCCGGACAGCGGAAAGCTCGACAAATCCATAAAAGAGGCGTCTTTTTTCAAAACACTGATCGAATACACCCGTGATCCGGTATACGTGCTCGATCCCAATGACGCATTCAGGATGGTTTACGCCAACCAGGCTGCTTGCAGGCACTTCGGGGTGGACCTGGACCGGCTGCTGACCATGCGCATTCCTGACTGGGACCCGGTCTTCGACATGGACAGTCTCAACGCTAACATGGAGGAAATGAAACAGGGCAGGTCGATCCGATTCGAGACCGTGCATCGCGTTGCTTCCGGGGAACTGGTTCCGGTGGAGGTGACCGGCAATTACCTGGTACATGAAGGCAGGGAACTGGTCGCCGGTTATTTCTACGATATCAGCGAGCGCAAGGTTCTGGAACAGGCACTGAGGGAGAGCGAAAGGAACCTGATCGAGGCGCAGCGGATCGCCTGCGTGGGGAACTGGGCAAAGGACCTCTCGGGTAATTTCGTTTCGGCCTCGGCGGAGTGTTACCGCCTTCTCGGGGTGGAACCGGCGGAATTCACGGGCAGGATGGAGGTCTTCCTGCAACTGGTGCATCCCGATGACCGCGACAGGGTCCGGTCAGCCGTCGAAAAACTGTTATCCGACCGTCTTCCGTACTCGGTTGAATTCCGGGTTATCCTCAAAGACGGTTCCGAGAGAATTATCCATGAAAAGGGGGAGGCTGTTGTCAATGAGCACGGAAAACCCGTCCGCCTGGTCGGCACCGACCAGGACATTACCGAGCGGAAAAGGGTGGAGGATGCCCTGGGCAAGAGCGAGGAGAGATATTTTCTCGCCGTCGACGGGGCGAACGACGGCATCTGGGAACGCGACCTGTTAACCGGCGAGGTCTTTTTCTCGCCGCGCTGGAAAAGCATGCTCGGCTATAAAGACGATGAAATTTCCAATAATATCATCGAATGGGAAAAAAGGATCCATCCGGACGACAGGCAGAGAGTCATGGATATCAGCAGGGCATATTTGGACGGGCACATTCAGACTTACGAGATCGAATACCGGCTTCAGCACAAGAACGGCAGTTACAGGTGGGTTCATACGCGCGGCTCATGCCTGCGCGACCCCTACGGGATACCTTACCGGATTGCCGGTTCGAATACCGACATCACATCGAAGGAAATCGCCAATGAGATTCGGAGGCAGAACGAAGCGCTTTTGAGGACAGTTCTCGAGACGCTGCCGGTTGGCATACTGATCCTGGAACGGGACGGCACGATCGCCATCAGCAACGAGGCGGCCAGGAAAATATGGTCGGGCGTGCGCTATGTGGGTATTAACGGGTACGACTTGTACAAGGCATGGTGGCACGAAACCGGAAAGAAGATCGAAAAAGAAGAATGGGCGGGAGCAAGGGCCATAATGAAAGGCGAAACTTCCCTCGGAGAACTCGTCGACATTGAATGCTTCGACGGAAGCCGCAAGACCATCGTCAATTCCGCGGTGCCGTTGTTGAATGACAAGGAAGAGATTTTTGCCGCCGTCATCGTAAATGAAGAAATAACCGAGCTGATCCGGGCCGAGAAATCTCTTGTGGAATCCGAAAAGAAATTCAGGACACTTTTCGAGGATTCAAAAGATACGATTTTCGTTTCGGACAAGGACAGGTGGTTTCTAGACATTAACCGGGCGGGGATCGAACTTTTCGGTTATTCGAAAAAGGAACTTCTTTCCATGGATCCGGTCAAGCTGTACTGCGACCCGGAAGACAGGAAACAGCTGCGGAGAAAGCTGGGCAGGGCCGGATTTGTAAATAATTTCGAAGTGGAGATGAAGAGAAAGGACGGTGAAAAAATCGTTGTTCAACTCTCCGTATCGGCAATAAAGGATGAAAAGGGACAGGTCACCGGTTACCAGGGGATCATACGTGACGTGACGGAGCGCAAAAGGCTCGAGCGCCAGCTCATGCAGGCGCAGAAGATGGAGTCCATCGGCGTTCTTGCCGGGGGTGTGGCCCACGATTTCAACAATCTGCTCACCGCGATTTCCGGTTACGGGCAGATACTGCAGGAGAGCGTGTCCGCGGACGACGAACTGATGCGGGAAAGCATCGCTCAGGTGCTGAAAGCGGCCGAGCGGGCCGCGGATCTCACCAGAAGCCTCCTGGCCTTCAGCAGGAAACAGATCATCAACCCGAAACCGGTGAGCATCGACGCCATTATCGGCAATACCGGCAAGCTGATTCAACGGATAATAGGGGAGGATATAGAGTTCATCACCGCTTTTTCCGAGGAAAAACTGATTGTCATGGCCGACCCCGGTCAGATCGAACTGGTGCTGATGAACCTTGCGGCCAATGCCCGCGACGCCATGCCCCGCGGCGGCAGGCTGCTCGTATCGACAAGCAGGGCGGTTGTCCGCGAGGGAAAGGAAGAAATTTACGATCTCAGGTCGCCGGGACCTTACGCACTGATATCGGTTGCCGACTCGGGCACGGGGATTGACAAAAAGTCGATTGAAAGGATGTTCGAGCCTTTTTTTACGACGAAAGAGGTCGGCAAGGGCACCGGTCTGGGGCTTTCCATCGTCCACGGCATAATCAAGCAGCATGAAGGTTCCGTGCTGGTCAGCAGCGAACCGGGCAAGGGGACGACATTCAATCTTTACCTTCCGCTCGCGGAAGGCGTTATTGACGGGGAACAGCCGGAAAAGCCCGCGCTGCAGGCCAAAGGCATGGAGACCCTGCTGGTCGCCGAAGACGAAGAAGTCGTCAAGGATTTCCTGAAGAGGATTCTGGAAAGGGCCGGCTACAAGGTAATTGCGGCGGGGGACGGCGAAGAGGCGGTGGAGCTGTTCAGGAAACACCGCGGTGAAATTTCCCTCGTTATTTCAGACGTGGTCATGCCGAAAAAGAACGGGAAGGAAATTTCCGACGAGATAAGGAAGATAAAACCGGGGATGAAGGTTGTTTTCATGAGCGGTTACACGGCCGACCTCATGCACAGCAAAGGCATCCTCGAAAATGGCGTCGATTTCATTACGAAGCCGTTCCCGAAAGCCGAACTCCTGCGCAAGGTTCGGGAGACGCTGGACAAGGGGTGATATGCGGGTTTTGACAAACATTTTCGAACGAAACAGGAAATGGGCGGAAAAAATGAAAGAGACCGACCCCGACTTTTTCCTGAAGCTGTCAAAACATCAGAATCCCGAATACCTGTGGATCGGCTGTTCGGACAGCCGCGTGCCGGCCATTCAAATCGCCGATATGATGCCCGGCCAGATATTCGTTCACAGGAATATCGCCAACGTCGTGGTTCATACGGACCTGAACTGCCTGTCCGTAATTCAATATGCCGTGGAAGTGTTGAAAGTCAAACATATCATCATCTGCGGCCATTACGGCTGCGGCGGCGTCCACGCGGCCATGGAGAACAGGGAACACGGGCTGATCGACAACTGGCTCCGCCATATCAGGGACGTTTACCGCTATCACCAGGCAAGAATCGACGCGCTTCAAAACGAAACGGACAAAATGAATCTGTTGTGCGAGCTCAATGTCATCGAGCAGGTGGCAAACGTATGCCACACGACGATTGTGCAGAATGCGTGGAAATCCGGGAGGGAACTGGCCGTTCACGGCTGGATATACAGCCTCGAAGACGGTATTTTGAAAGATCTTGAAGTCTGCGTCACCGGCCCCGACGAAATATCGGAGACTCACAGATTGAGATGATTTCGGTTTTATATCAGGTTGCGATCAAACTATTTCAAAACATGTCATGTCGAACGAAGAGAGACATCTTTGATAAGCGTGTTCAAGATTTCTCGCTGGCGCTCGAAATGACAATGAATTGAATGCAACCTGGTATTAGAACTTGTGCGTGTTTTGAAGTTATCGGGAGTCACGTCCGTTAAAGCGCACGATTTTCCCGCTTGAACTGATCGTTGCCTGAATTTCCCCCACCCTTGCCGAAATCGGCTGTCCGGACTTGTAAAGAGACGGGTTTGTATTAAAATTTGCTTTAAAAAAACTGGAAAGAGGGGGAAGCCCATGCCTACATATGAGTACCAGTGTGAAAGCTGCGGCAAGCAATTTACGTTGACGCAGAGCATTGCGGAGCACGACAGAAGACAGACGGCCTGCCCCGAATGCAAAAGCGACAAGGTATTTCAGCTCATATCCTCGTTTACGGCAAAGACCAGCCGCAAGAGCTGACAACGCTGAATTAATTCCCGCCCGTTTTAGCCACCGGAAGAGCCGGGGCGAAGACTCCACCGGCAAGGACCATCAGGGCCTGCATTGTCCACGTTGCCGATTATCTGCAGTGCTCGCTCGCAAGCGCGGCCGGCGACTCCTGCCACAAGGCATTCGCCGAGAAAGGGCAGAAGAGACGTGAAAAAATTCGAAAGTCGATAGATCTTGATGAATAGGACGCCCACGGGCATGAAATATTTGACGGTCGTTTTCCTTGTCCTTTCGATTTGCCTCGCGCCGGCGTTTGCCGCCGCGGAATGCCTTGAGGAATCCGTGAGGCTGAAATATATGGGTGAAAGATAGTATTTGACCTGTGCGCGGCGGAATCAGCACAAGGAAGCTTTTTCAGATAATTCGCGCTTCTGTCGGCGATGGTTTTCATGTTATAAATATCGTTAACTAAATATAAATTCAAAAGGAGGGAAGTTTATGCAATGTCCGTCTTGTGGAAAAGAAATAGCCGATGGCAGCGTCTCCTGTTCTTACTGTTTCAAGCAGATTGCCGGCCCCTCAGGCCGCTCTTCCGCCATGCCCGATGACGATTTCAGCGTCCAGTTCAGCCGCGCCACGACTCTCTGGAAGGAAAACCTGGGCGATCTGGCCATACTGACCCTGGTCTTCATGCTGGTGGGCTGGATCCCGATCGCGAACGCCGGATTCGCCTCCGGTTACGTCAGGAGCCTGATATCCCTGTCGCGTGGCGGAAAGCCGAAGGTGGGAGACATTTTCTCGGCATGGGATTGTTTCGCCAATGTCCTGATCTACGGAATCATCTTCATCGTCCTCATGATCGTCGCCAGTTTCATACCCTTTATCGGGATATTCATCCATTTCGCGGTCGTTATCTTCGGCATCCCCGGTTTCTATCCGATCATCGACCGCAACATGAACGCCATTGACGCGATAAAATGGAGTGTCGCCACGGTCCGGAACCATTTTGTATCGTGGCTTCTTGCCGTGCTCGTAGGCGGGCTGCTCGGTTCCGTTGGCGCGATTGCCCTGCTGGTAGGGATAATTTTCACTTATCCGTGGGGTGCGCTTATCGTCATCCAGCAGTACGAAATGCGCAAGGATGACCAGGCCCTTCAAGGCGCGTGATGAGGCATTGATTTGCTGCACGGAAAGCATGCCGAATGCGAGACGTTAATTCCGGGCGAGGATTGTGCAGCCTGAATTCCGCAAGTTCCCGGGTTTCCGCATGTGCGGGAATCCGGGAACATCAGGTGTTACCGGATTGGGATGGTCTTATACCAAGTTGCAATCAAACGATTTATTGATATGTCATGTCGAACAAAGAGAGACATCTTTGACTAGCTCGTTCAAGATTTCTCGCTTGAGCTCGAAATGACAATGAATTGAATGCAACCTGGTATTATATGACCGGGACATGGCTTTCGAGTCAGCCCCTGTCCAGAATTTCCCGGATCTTCCGCAAAAGCTCGTATTTCTTGACGGGCTTGGTGATCAGCTCCGTTCCTTCCTCTTTTAATCCCTTTTTCAGCATGATGTCCGACGAGTAGCCGCTGATGAAAACAACCTTGATGCCCGGTTTAAAGCGACGCATATCATCTAGGATATCCCCGGTGATTTTCTTGGGCATGACCACGTCGGACAGGACCAGGGAGATGTCGTCCCGCTCCCTGAACTTCGCTATGGCATCCTGCCCGTCACACGCGACTATTACAGTGTAGCCGGCCTTCTCCAGAATCTGTTTCATCAAAACCCTTACCATTTCTTCGTCTTCGACGACCAGCAGGGTTTCCGTGCCCCCGGCGACCGGCAAAGAAGTTTCATCTTCTTCCCCGGCCAGGGGGCCATAAAACAGAGGCAGGTAGATATCGAAAGTCGTTCCCTTTCCGGGTTCGCTGTTGACGAGGACGGAACCGTTGTGCTGCTTTACGATTCCATAGACGATGGAAAGCCCGAGGCCGGTCCCTTTGCCGACTTCCTTGGTGGTATAAAATGGCTCGAAGAGCCTGGACAGTAATTCCTTTTCGATACCCATGCCGGTATCGGCAACGGAAATCAGGGCGTAATTCCCGTGAGCGGGCAGATCATAAGATTTTTCCGCGCCCTCCGTTACCGTTACATTCCGTACACTGATCGACAGGCGGCCGCCGTCGGGCATCGCGCCGCGGGCATTGGTCGCCAGGTTCAGCAGCACGTGCTCCATCTGGGCGGAATCGGCCATGACAATCAGTTTCTTGCAGGGCAGGACGAAACTCAGCTCGATGTCCTCTCCGATAACCTTCCGTATAAGTTTGATCGTGTTCGCGATGACGGTGTCAATCTGTACCGGTTTCGGATCGTTTTCCTGTTTCCTGCTGAAGGCAAGCAGGCTTCCGGTCAGTTCCGCCGCCCGCCCGGCCCCTCTCAGCACTTGTTCGATACACCCCCGCAAGTGCTCGTCGTCTCCGGGAAGACTGTCGCGGATATCTTCCCCGTAGCCGATGATGGCGGTGAGCATGTTGTTGAACTCGTGGGCCACGCCGCCGGCGAGCAGGCCGATGGATTCCATCTTCTGCGCCTGCAGCAGCTGCTTTTCGATCTTTTTACGTTCCGCGATTTCATTTCCCAGGGATTCCACCGTTTGCTGGAGTTCGCTCTCCGTCAGCTTTTGTTCGGTGATGTCGATCACCGCGGCGCGGCATTCCGCTCCCGATACGGACGCAATCGCTTCGATCCTGGCGAAGAGCGGCGTGCGCAGTCCATTCAGAAGCCCGACTTCACACGCCTCCTTGTTCCCGCCGGAAAAAACCAGGTCGAGGAAGTCATGGAACACTTTACGTGATTCATCGGAGACCGAAAGGCCCAGTCTTCTGCCGACGAGGCGGGAGCGTTCGATACCGAGGAGGCAGGCGCCGGTCAGGTTGACGGCATGGATGGTCCCGTCGCGGCCGAGGGTGAAGTAGCCTACCGGGGCGAAGTCGTAGAGGTCGGTGTATTTATCAAGCATGGCTTCCAGCTCGGCCCTTATATTGCGCAGTTCTTCATTCTGCATTTCCAGTTCGTGCTGGTGAACCTGCAATTCGTGGACGAGCCTCTGTGCCTCAACTTCGGTCATTTGGTCTCCCAATACCTGCCTCCGAACCTAATCATAATTTTCCCCGATTCGGTCATAACTTCCACTGGCCCCGTCATAACTCCCCCCGGCCCCCTCTTATCTTAAGAGGGGGAGAGCAGAAAGGCGGGAAATTTCGCCGAAGTTTGCCGACACGTCCCTCCCCTTAGTTTAAGGGGAGGACAGGAGGGGTTATTATCACTCCACCAGCCGCCCAGTTGCGATTATCCCCGTCACCGTCCCGTCTGGGTCGAGCATGCGGTTGACCGACCATTGGATCGTTTTGATATCGCCGCTGGAAAGCAATGCCGGCGTTTCAAGGCCGTGAACGGCCCCGATCCTGCCCGCCTTGAGCATCTCCCCGGCGACTTCCTTTCGCATGGCTTCCGGAACGAACGTCTCGAAATAGTTCAGCCCGACAACACATTCCTTGTTCCGGCCGAATATCTGCTCCGCTTCACGGTTGAACTCGACGACAACGCCTTCAGGCGACAGGCCCACTATTATCATCGGCGCCAAATTGATCGTGGCGGCAAGCACGGCTTCACTCTTCCGCAGCTTCGATTCGAGCATTTTCGAGATGGTGATCTCCACGCACGTAATCACCACGCCGTCGATCCGGTCTTCAAGGGTACGGTACGGCACGATGCGGACATTGAACCAGCGCCCGTCGCGGGTGGCGACCTCCTTCTCAGAGGTGATGAGGGAACGGAGCACTTCCTTTGTGTCCCCTGCCAGGTCCGTGTAATCGAGATCGGTGACGATGTCGGTGAGCGGCCGTCCCACATCGCCGGCGATAAGCTTGAAAAGCCTGTCGGCCCCCGCGGTAAAACGTCGGATATGCAGGTCCTTGTCCAGGAACACGGTGGCGACCTCTGTGCTGTTGAGCAGGTTGTTCATGTCGTTGTTGGCCTGGGTAAGCTCGGACATCCTGGCGGTCTGCTCGGCGTTTACCGTCTGCAGCTCCTCGTTCATGGACTGCAGTTCCTCCTTGGAGGTGGTCAGCTCCTCGTTGGTGCTCTGCAGCTCCTCGTTGGTGGCCTTGAGCTCTTCCTGGGAGGTCTGCATCTCTTCCAGGGTGATCTGGAGTTCCTTGCGGGCCTGCTGCAGTTCCCTCTCCAGCTCGGCGGTCTGGGTCGAGTCGGTATGTGTTGTCCTGGAACGGCGCGCGGTCTTTGCCTCCGGAGGATTTTCGACGTCCTTGAAGAGTATCATCACCATGCCGCGCATGGGCTCAGGCCTGTCTATCTGCAGGACCTTCATGTCGACCGCCTGCACTCCCGCGTCGGTCTTGACTTCGATCCCCCGCAGGAATACCTCGTTCTTTTCCTTCACTACCTTCTGGAAGGCGCTGGCCAGTTCATACCGCAGCCCCTCCCGGGCCATGACGAAAATATTCCAGTTGGCCTTGCCGGCCGCCGGTTCAAGGTATTTGCCGGTTCTTCCGCTTATATACAGGATGTCGCCCTTGTCGCTTACAAGAACGGCCGCCGGGGCATAGCGTTCCAGGATAATCTGGTCGGCGAGTTTCTGCAGGTTGACGGGAGCTGTTATCATTTCGGTTTCCTTCGTGGCGTGAATTGTCAGCGGCGCGAATGACGTCGGAAAGTCGATCTGTTTTGCCGGCAGTGCGGAGGTGACCTTCTGATAGATTCTCGATTTGCCGTCCAGCACCGTGAATTGATCGGTAAAGGCGCCGACCGTCTCCGCGTTGCCCAGGAACAGGATTCCGCCGGGGTTCAGGCTGTAGTGGAAGAGGGGAATCAGTTTTTTCTGCACTTCCGGAGTCAGGTATATCAGAAGGTTGCGGCAGCATAGGACGTCCAGCTTGGTGAAAGGGGGATCCATGATCAGGTTCTGCGGGGCGAAGATCACCATCTCGCGGATACTCTTGTGGATCCGGAAGATGTTTTCCTCCCTGACAAAGAACCGGCGCAGGCGCTCCGGCGAAACGTCCGCGGCGATATTTTCGGAGTAGGCCCCGAGCCGCGCCTTGTCGATCGCATCCTGATCCAGGTCAGTAGCGAATATTTGCAGCGGGAAATTTTTTTTCGGTTTTATCCGCTCCTGCGCTTCCTTGAACACCATGGCCAGGGAATAGGCTTCCTCGCCCGTTGAACAGCCCGGCACCCAGGCCCGCAAAGGATAGCCGGACGGGCGGTCGGACAGCAGTTTCGGGATGATTTCTTCCTTGAGCGTCTCCCATTCCGGAGCGTCCCGGAAAAAACTGGTCACTCCGATCAGCAGTTCCTTGAAAAGTAGATGCAGCTCTTCGGGGTTTTCCTGCAGGAAGCGGACATATGCGCTGATCCTGCCGATCTGGTGGATGCCCATACGCCGCTCGATGCGCCGGTACATGGTGTTTTTCTTGTAGAGGGAGAAGTCGTTGCCGGTATGGGCTCGGAGCAGGATAATAATCTTTTCCAGGGAACTCTTGTCGGAACGCTCCAGGGCGGCGTCGGTACGGGCTATGCGCGGGGCGTGCCTGAGATAGCTGATGATTTTCCCGGGCAGCTCCTCGGCGGGACCCACCAGGTCGGCCAGGCCGCTGGCGATGGCGCTTCTGGGCATGCCGTCGAACTTGGCCGAGGCGGGGTCCTGCACTACGACCAGCCCCTCCTTTTCCTTGATCGACCGCAGGCCCAGCGTGCCGTCGGAACCCATGCCCGAGAGGATGATCCCGATACTCTGATCTTTCCTGTCTTCAGCAAGCGAACGGAAGAAAAAATCGATGGGCAGACGCAGCCCCCGGGGGGTCGACGGCTCGAACAGGTGCAGCGCGCCGTGCAGGATCGACATGTCCTTGTTCGGCGGGATTACGTACACCGTGTCGGGCTGGACCCGCGTCCGGTCCTTCACCTGCAGCACTTTCATTGCGGTCTTGTGCTGCAGGAGCTCGGGCATGATCCCCTTGCGGGTCGGGTCCAGGTGCTGGATGACGACGAACGCCATGCCGCAACCCTGCGGCACGTTCCCCAGGAACTGCTCCAGCGCCTCGAGCCCGCCGGCGGAAGCGCCTATGCCGGCTATGGGGAAGGATTTGCCCGGATCGCCCGTGGGGGAAGATTTTGGTATTGCGGTCTTTTTGCTGTTGGTTTTGGGCGTCGTTTTTTTCATGGATGTATTGTATATCACATTTAAAAACGTGCAAATACAATTAATTTATGGATTATAAACAATGAAAATCCCGGTCATGCCCTGGTCCGGCGGGTCCCGGATTTCTGTGCAAACCACGCGGAGAAACAGACGGACAGTGGAATTCCAATTCGGATTAAGGAAAAAAAATGTTTAGTGAAAATACGATTTGCCGATAAAGTAATATAGCTCCGTTTTTCGTGAAACCAAGCCGCGGGAAGAAGCGGATGTATTGCGCCTTCGCGGTGCATTTTTTGGTCTTCGGGGCGGGTGGGAGTAAAGTTTGCTTTTCAAAAGGTTTTCAATATGACAAATGCGCCGAGAATTCTCGACAAGCTGGTCAACCTTACGGCAATACATGACCTCGAAATAATGGAATTCAGCCTGCTGAAGACCCTCGTGGAATTCGTCAGACCGCGGGAGCTTTCGATCCTGAAGCTCGACAGGCGGGGAAAGCCGTGTTACCGCCTGCATCTCAAGCAGTCGAAGTACGAGGTGATAACGGGGGATTTTCCCGTGTCCGACGATGTTTCCTCGGTGGTGGACTTCGTGCACCGCACGAAACAGTCCTTCAGCCGGCGGGTTGATTCGGGCTGCCTGGTTTCCGCCTGGCACATCCTCCGGACAAAAGCGCAGGATGCGTTCCTGGTCCTGGTAACGGAGAACGAGCTGAACAAATTCGACTCGCACATCATAAGCGGGTTCCTGCAGGTTTACCGTAATTTTTACGAGGTCTTGAGCGAATCGCAGCATGACCAGCTGACCGGCCTCGCCAACCGGAAGACCTTCGAGGAAATCGTCAACAGGATCCACTCACTTTCACTCCCGGAAACCGACGACGTCATGGTTGAGCGGCGAAAGTTCACTGACGACGGCGAAGCCTCCTTCTGGCTCGGCATGGCCGACGTGGACAATTTCAAGCGGATCAACGATTCCTGGGGGCATCTTTACGGAGACGAGGTGCTGCTCCTGATTTCGCAGCTGATGCAGAACCATTTCCGGGAAAGCGACTACCTTTTCCGTTTCGGAGGCGAGGAGTTCGTGATCATTATCAGGGCGGGAAATCTGGAGGATGCGCGCCTGGCCTTCGAACGGTTTCGCATTGCGGTGGAAGAGCACGAGTTCCCGCAGGTCGGTCAAATAACCGTGAGTATCGGCGCCGTGAAACTGGAACAGAATGTCTTTTCGGCAACGCTTCTCGATTACGCGGACAAGGCCCTTTATCACGCAAAGCACAATGGCCGCAACCAGGTGGTGTTTTTTGAAGATCTGCTGCTGGCAGGCCTTGCAAGTGTCGAGGAAGTCAGAACCGGAGACGTCGAATTCTTTTGACCCCCTCATCCGCCCCTTCGAGGCACCTTCTCCCTCATGGCGAAGGGATTTGGACTTTCCCCTCTCCATGAGGGAGAGGGCGGCCCCAGGCCGGGTGAGGGGAGATGAGGTCCGGCCGCTCGAATGACGACCCGGCCGGATCAGTCGAGGATAACTTCCAGCGGGCGGACGAGGCGGATTTCCTCGGGTGTTACGTCCGCCTGCCAGGCAAGGGCTTCCACGCCGCTTTTTACCGCCAGGCGCAGCAGCCTCCCGTATTCCGGATCGATTGCGTCCGCGGGCGCCAGGGTGCGCGCGTCCGCCCGCTGAACCACGAAGAAGATCACCCCCCTGTTCCCGTCGCGCACTTCCCTCATCAGTTCCTTCAGGTGCTTCCGGCCGCGCAGCGTTTCGGCGTCGGGGAAAAGCGCCTTGCTTCCCTCCACGAGGGTGACGTTTTTCACTTCCACGTAGCAGAGCCCTCGCGGACCGGACAAGAGCAGGTCGATGCGGCTGTCCTTGCCGTACTTCACTTCGGGCCGTATACTGTCGTATCCGGCCAACTCAGGAATGATCCCGCTTTCGATGGCTTCGGCGGCCAGCCTGTTGGGCAGGCCGGTGTTTATCCCGGCCCATGACCCGTTTACCTGCGCCAGTTCCCAGGTATAGCCCAGTTTCCTTTTCGGATTGCCGCTCCGGGAGAGCAGCACCCTGCCGCCCGGAACGGCGCAGCCCTTCATGCTGCCCGAGTTGGGGCAGTGGGCGGTGACGGTTTCACCGCCGTCCAGTTCGACATCGGCGAGGAACCGCTTGTAGCGCCGGATCAGCGCGCCGGGGTATAAAGGTCGGGGGAGTTTCATTGTTTGTCCTTACCATGAATTCAATTTGACGTTTTTCCGGTCCGTTTCCGTCCGGACCGAATAAAAACCTTTTTTCATGAAGCCATTATTGATAGTATGCTGAAATACTTTTAGGGGCCTTTACCGTTGGGCAAAAAAACGGTATGTTTTTGACTATAGAAGAATAAAACCGCAATTGCAACGGCGTTGGGAATCTGGACGCTTAAGGGTTGATGTAAGCTCCCCCTCCCGCCAGGGAGGGGGAGTGTAATGGTCTAAACTCCGGATGGCGATGTTTGTTTCGTCCGAACTTATATTGACCGGTAAAGCACGAACGAGGCATGCCGCATCATAATACGCATCTTGACGGTCCGGCCGTCACCGGTTCGTTCAGAAGGACATATAGCAATTGTTTAAATTCAGACTGATAAAACTGCTGCTGATCATTGTGCTGTTGGTCCGGCCGGCGCCTCTGCTTGCCGCGGACCAGGTCAGGGTTTCCGTGCACGGGCTGGAGGGAGACGCCCTGGAAAACGCCCTGGCTGCACTTTCGATCCCCACCGGGCTGGTCCGGGACGGCAGGGTGGACGTGCTGTGGCTGAAGCTTTTCAGGGACCAGATTGCCGACAAGGTCCGGACCGCCCTGCAGCCTTTCGGTTACTATAATGCGCAGGTTGACACTTCGCTTGAAAACCCCTCCGCGGAAAATTACGTCCTGGTAGTGACGGTATTACCGGGAAGGCCGGTCAGAGTGACGGCCGTTGATGTGGGAATTACCGGCAAGGCGGCGGAGGAGGAATCGCTGAAGGAACTGGTTGAGGATTTCCCGCTGCACAAGGGCGACGTGCTGCTGCAGGCCCCCTACGAGAAGGCGAAAGCGGCGCTCAAGTCGAAGGCGCTCGAACTCGGCTACCTGGAGGCGGACTTTTCCTCCCACGAAATTCTCATCTCCTCCGACAAGACCACGGCCCGGATTGCCCTTACGCTGAACTCCGGACCGCGCTACCTGTTCGGAGAGACCACCCTGACCGGCGCTCCGCAATATCCGGACCGTTTCCTGCGCCGTTATCTGACCTTCAAGAAGGGAGATATCTTTTCGTACGTCAAGGTCAACGAAACCCAGCTCAATTTCATCAACGCCGACCGTTTCAGGGAGGTTGTCGTCACCCCCGACAAGGATCACGCCCATGACCTGCAGGTGCCGGTACTCGTCCAGCTGAAGCCGTCTCAGCCGAAGAGGCTGCGCGTTGGGGGCGGTTACGGCACCGACACCGGCGCCAGGTTCATCGGCCGCTACAAGGACGTGAACATGTTCAGCCTCGGCCATGAACTGCAGACCGAGCTTTTTGTCGCCCAGCGCCTGCAGGGCCTGGGGCTCGGCTATATCATCCCCGGCTCCGGCGGCGTCAACAGTTCGACGGGACTGCAGGTCAACCTGCAGCGGGAGGACGTGAGCACCTATACCAGCAAGCTTGTGTCCGCGGAAGTGGACAGGAACAGGGGATTCGGGGCCGGCAGGGTGGGGACCGCCTATGTCCAGCTGCTGCAGGAATGGTTCACCGTCGCCGGGCAGGACTCCAGCTCCCGCCTGATCCTGCCCGGGCTGCGCTTTACTGAACGATACTACGATGACCCGGTTCGCCCGACGGAGGGGCACCGTTATACGGTTGAGGTCCGCGGCACTCACCAGTTCCTGGGCTCCGACACCGGGCTTGTCCAGCTCATCGCCGACGGCAACGCCATCTTCCCGCTCCCCTGGCGGCTTTCCCTTCTCGTCCGGGGCAAGGTGGGGATGACGGCTCAGAATGACCCGTTGAGCGACATTCCTCCGTCGGTCCGCTTCTTCGCCGGCGGCGACACCAGCGTGCGCGGCTATTCTTACCAGTCGCTGGGGCCGCGCGACTCGACCGGCCAGGTGGTCGGCGGCAGGGACCTGCTTGTCGGTTCGGTCGAACTGCAGAAGGCGATCCTGGAAAGCTGGGCGATATCGGCCTTTTTCGATTCCGGCAACGCCTTCAATTCATTCTCCAAAATACGGCTCTATTCGGGGACCGGCGTCGGCCTCCATTACTTCACCCGGGTTGGCTCCCTAAACCTCTATCTTGCCAGGCAGGTTGGAGTGCCTTCGCCGGGGTATCATATCCATTTCACCATGGGGTTCGAGATGTGAAACGCCTGTTGAAATATTTCATAATTGCCGCTTTGCTGGCCTGCATGGTTGCGGGCTCCGGCGCGCTTGGCTGGCTGCTGGGGACCGCCGACGGTGTGCGGTGGCTGTTCGAAACGGTTTCCCGGCACACTTCCATCGGCATATCCGCCGGAAAGGTGGAAGGCTGCCTCTGGAACGAGCTGCGCCTCGGGGATGCGCGGGTACGCTGGCGAACGGGAAACGCCGCTGTCGGCGGCCTGCGCCTGCGCTGGCATCCGGTTTTCCTCCTGCTGGGGAAGGTGGCGGTTTCGAGCCTGGAGGTGAAAGATCTGCGTGTACGCGACGACAGGCCGGTAAGCAAGGCGCCGCCCGAACTGGTCTGGCCCAGGGTGTCCGGCATACCGGCCTGGCTGAACATGCGGGTCGGGAAGCTGCGGATTGACGGCCTCGAATACAGCCGGTCCGGCGGACCCCCTTCGAAGGTGACGTCAATCGACGCCCGGATCATGTGGCAGGGGAATGTCCTGACCATCTGGAACCTTGCCCTGAAAACTCCTTCGGTCGGCATTGACGGAGCGGTCATGGCCGGTTTCCGCCGACCGTCCCTTCTTTTGAAGTTCAGGGCCGGGACCGCGCGTCCGGTGGCCGGGTTTGACGGAATTTCCTGCGAGGCCAGGCTGTTCCCGGGACGCGCGCCCGAGCAGGCGGCGGGTCCGGTCAAGGTAATCGGCTTTTCAGGGAAGAAGCAGGAGCTGGTGGCTTCCGCCGATATGGGCCTGGCGCGGAATGCCCTGAACGTGAGAAAGCTGCGCCTGGAGCAGCCCGGCCGGCGCGGAGCGGTGAGCGGCGAGGGGTCCCTGTCGTTCGCGGGCGAAAAGCCGGTCGTCCGTCTCCGCTTGAGCGCGGCAGGCCTTGACCTGTCACGGGAAATGCACGTGGCGACGGTAATTTCCGGGGATGTTTCGGTGGACGGAAAACCGGACGATTACCGGGGTACATTTTCGCTCTCCAACAGGGGTGCGGCATGGCGGGCGGGCCGGGTTTCCGGCTCGTTCCACGGCAATGAGGAGGGGGTCGGACTGACCGCCCTGCAGGGCATGCTGCTTGACGGGACGGTTACCGGCGACGCAAAGGCCGACTGGCGGGAAGGGATCGCCGTGAGCGGATCGCTCCATGGGCGCAACCTCAATCCGGCGAAGGTATTTCCCCAGTGGAAGGGGATCGTGAACATCGACCTGGCCGGTTCCGCTGCCCGGCCCAGGACCGGGCCCCCGCGGGCCGACCTTAGCGGCCGCCTGCTGGAAAGCCGTCTGAACGGAAAGACCCTGGCAGGGGAAGCGGATGTGAACCTGTCGGGGGACAATGTCGTGATCAGGCGGCTGGCCCTGCGCGGCAAGGGGTTCGATGCCCGTGCGTCGGGCGAATTGCGGAACCGCGTCAATTTCGACGCCCGGATCGGCGATCTCTCTGGGCTCGTCCCCGGCGCGACCGGAAAGCTGAGCGCAGCGGGATGGGCGCGCTGGCGCGACAAGCGCCTGAGCGGCTCCGTCACGGCTACAGGGCGGAAACTGGTTGTAACCGGGTTGACCGTAAGCTCGGCGGATATTGCCGCCAGTCTTGCGGAAGGCCCCGGTTATCCCGTGCGGATCGACGCCTCTGCGCGGGGAACGGTTTTCAGGGGATATCACGTGGATTCCCTGAACCTGGCGGCGGCCGGCGTCGTGGAACGCCATACCGTCGATGTTTCATTGAAGGCGGCCGGGTTCCAGGCGGCGGCGACTCTGTCGGGAGGTTACAAAAAAGGCTTATGGACGGGCTGGATAACCAGGCTCTCCGGCCGCGACGCGGTCGGCCCCTGGAACTTGCGGTCTCCGGCGGCGGTGAGCTTCGGTGCCGATTCGATTTCCCTTTCGAGATTTTCCCTCGACGGCACGGCCGGGGAATTTCTCGCCGCGGACGGGCAGGTTCTGCTGCATCCGCTTCGCGGTTATTTCCGGACGGAATGGAGCTCGCTGAATCTTGCCCGCCTTTCCCGGCTGCCGGGGGCGGCCGGGTTGACCGGCCTCAGCTCGGGCTCCGCGCAGGTACGCTGGCCCGGCGGAGACCGGCTGCTGGTGACCGCTAGGGCTGACGCATCGGGTACGGTAACAGCGGGCGGGCAGCGGCTGACGGTCCGCCGCGCTTCGGCGGATCTGGACTGGAACGAGCGGGGAATGGTCACGAACTTCGACATCCGCCTGGCCGACGGCGGCACGCTGACCGGCCGCTTCTCGTCGCCCCGGCCTGCCGGCATGGGCATCCCTTCGGAGGGAAGCTTCGAAGCCGGCCTGCAGGGCTTCAATGTCGCCCTTTTTCATGCATGGATGCCCGCGGGGCTTGACCTGAGCGGTCTCATTTCCGGCCAGGTGAAGGGCGACCTCCTGCCCGGCAACCGCCTGGACGTAAAAGGCGGGGTGAAGCTGATCCGGGGCGCAGTGTCCTGGACCGGCTCCAGCGGCCGGTTCAACGCCAAAGTGAACGCCGCCGACGTCTCCTGGACATGGAGGGGCGACAGCCTCGCCGGCGATGTTACCCTGGCGCTGGAAGAATACGGACAGGCCCGCGGCAGCTTCAGGATTCCCCTGGCGGCCCGTCTGCCCGCCGCGGTCAACCCGGCGGGGCAGGTCATGGTCAACGTTTCCGCGACCGCCATGGAAACCGGCCTTCTCACCAGCCTTTTCCCGGGGCTGATCCAGGAAAGCCGCGGAGAGCTTAACCTTGAGGCGCGGGTCGCGGGGCAATGGAGCAAACCGGACATAACAGGCAACCTGAAGCTGGGCAAGGCTTCCGCGTATCTGCCGACGGCGGGCGTCCAGCTGAAAAATGTCGCGCTCGCGGCCCATTTCGTCGCCGACCGGCTGATCGTCGATTCTTACGAGGTCGACGCCGGCCCCGGCCGCATCGGCGGCACAGGGTCCATCCGTCTGAAGGACTGGCGGGTGGCGGATTATCAGGGGACCATAAAAGGCGAGCGGTTCCAGGTCGTCTATCTGCCCGATTTGCAGGTCCTTGCAAGTCCGGACCTTAGTTTCTCGGGGACTCCCGGGAAGTTCACGGCGCGCGGCAAAATACTGGTGCCGGAGCTGATCGTCAACGAGCAGCAGTCGCGTGCGCCGGTCCTGCCCAGCCAGGACGTCGTCATCGAAGGCGGGACCGGCGCCGCGAAAAAGAAGCCGGCGATGCCGCTCGATATCCAGGTAACCGTGACGCTGGGAGACAAGGTCCAGTTGAAGCTGCAGGGGATCGAGGCCCAGCTTAAGGGGAGCCTGAAGCTGGTGATGAACAGGCTGGATGAAATCAGGAGCACGGGCGAAATCAGGGTGGTCAAGGGGAAATACAAGACATACGGGGTAAGCCTCGACATTACCCGCGGACGCGTCTATTATGCCGGCGGGCCCATAAATGAGCCCACGCTCGATATCCAGGCGTTGCGCAAGGTCGGCGACGTGCGCGCCGGCGTGCAAATTGCCGGCACCCCCGACACGATGGCAGTAAAGCTTTATTCTGAGCCGAACATGCCGGACAGCTCGATACTCTCTTATATCATACTTGGGCAGCCACTTGCCTATACCAGCGAACAAAGCGGTCTCGTGACGCGGGCCGCGGGGCAGTTCACTTCGACCACCGGCTACAAGCCGTTGCAGGCGGCTCCACCCGGCGTCGCCCCGTCGAAAACCTCGGGTTCCACGCTTTCCGAGTCGGTTGTTTCGGTCGGAAGGTATCTCACGCCGGAACTCTATATAAGTTACGGTCGGTCCCTCCTGACCAGCGCGAATCTGGTCCGCCTGCGCTACGATCTGTCAAAGCACTGGGAGGTTGAAACACAGACCGGAACCGAGAGCGGAGGGGATCTGTTTTTCAAGATAAATTTCAAATAGTGGAATAATTGGAATATGAAAATTGTATGGAATTAATTATATGAATGTCTAATTGTATTGTTGTTATGTATGTTTGCATAATTTTATTGTCATTGCAACATTGTGTTAACAATATGCAATTGGGTCAGTCAATTTCATAATTTGTTCAATCAATGTGCCTTAAGCTGTTAACATCCGAATTAGTCTGTACAAATCAATACTCATAATGCTTAAATAAAGAGACAAAAAATTGTAGTAATTTTCCTCCAACGCGATATCATTTGCTTCCTTAACGAAATCCTGATAAATATTGAAAAAGCGTCTTGCCGGTGCCGGCGCAATTCCATATGCCCGGCCGGGGGAGCATATCGCGGGGGTCTTTGTAAAATCCCTAAATAGCTGTTTCGTTCGGTCATTAACGCCTGTTCAGAGAGGTTTGGCGGTCACGAAGGACCCCTCCGACCGGAGCCTTGTGAAGCGGGATCGCCATGCCCGGATGGAGAAATGAGATATCATGACTGACGCAAAGTATGTTCGCCAGAAAATTCAACTTTTGAAAGAGCTGCCGCCGTTGCCGGTGATGGCGCAGAAAATTCTCTCAATGTCCAACGACGAGGCCGATATCCAGGTTCTCGCCGACACCCTGGAGAAAGACCCGTGTCTTTCGGCGCGCATCATCGGCCTTGCAAATGCGGCCTATTTCGGCTGGCCGGGCGGGGTCCGGACCATGTACGACGCCATTTACAAGGTCCTGGGCCTCAAGATGGTCAAGAATCTCGCGGTGGGACTCATCCTGGGCGGCCTGTTCAGACCGGAAAAATGCGGGACGTTCTCCGTGGAGCGGTACTGGTTCAACGCCGTGGCGACGGCAATAATGGCCCAGAACCTTTTTCCGCACATGCCTCCCGCCCTCAGGCTCGGCCTTGACAACATATATCTCGACGGCCTGCTTCACGATATCGGACTTCCGGCTCTGGTCCATCTTTTCCCGGAGGAAATGGACAGGGTTTTTCCCCGGCGGAACGGCCAGGACGGACGCTCGCTGGGTGAAATCAGCAGGGATATCCTCGGCATCGCCCCCAGCCAGGCCGGAGGATTGCTGGCGCGCAAATGGCACCTGCCCGAGGATTTCGTATGCGTAATAGAGTACCATGATGATCCCGGCTACGAGGGCGAATTCTGGACGATTGCGCACCTTGTAGGATGTTGCGCCCGCCTGGCCGGGTCCTTCTATGGCAATCGCGGATTCGGGGACGAGAGTGGGCTTACGGAGCGGCTGGGCATAACCGAGGCCTCCCTGGAAAAAGTCAAACTTGCGGCAATCGGCAACCTGGAAGGAATCAGGGAAATGGCGATGCTGTTCTCGAAAAACGGTTCCGTCAATGGATAACGGCTTTTCCAAAGCATATCGGGAGCTGAACGCCAGGATTATCAGCCTCCTGGACTCTTTTTCCGCGTTAAGCGCTTTGAGCGCGCTGGACCTGAGGGACGTCGACGAAACCACCATGATCCGCAATGCGCTGAAGGGGCTGATGGAGAACCTGGATATCGAACGCTGTTCGGTTTTCCTGCTGAAAGACAGCGAACTGGTTGTCTGCACCGGCCTCGACTGGGACGACCTGCTGATCGGAGATAACGGCGAAGTCTTGAAATACTACGGCCCTTCGGCCTTTACCGCGTCCGTGGGCGAGGGGATAATGGGCCTGGCCGTCCAGTACAAGAGCCTCCAGCACTGCCGCGACTGTTCCGCGGATTCCCGTTTCAAAACCGCTCCCGACCAAAAATCCGGCTCGCTGATCAGCGTCCCGATCTTCCAGATGGGCGGCGAAGTGCTGGGCGTGCTCAATATTTCCCATTCAACGCCGAATTACTTCAACGAATGGCACGAGCGGTTCCTGGCGGTTTACTGTCATTGTCTCGGCCAGCTGCTGAGCAATTTCCGCCTCGTAAACCACATGGAACTGGAAATAGAGAAGCGCACGGCGCAGCTTTACCATTCGCAGAAGATGGAGGCGATCGGGCAGCTAGCGGGGGGGGTGGCGCACGACTTCAACAATATAATTACCGCGGTCAGCGGCTATGCCCACCTGCTGTTCATGAAAATGTCCCCGGACGACCCGCTGAGGCATTTTGCCGAGCAGATAATAGTCTCTTCCGAGAGGGCCGCCAATTTGACCCAGAGCCTGCTCGCCTTCAGCAGGAAACAGGTCGTCCACCCGAAACCGGTTAATGTCAACAGCGTCATAAGCAGTGTCGAAAAGCTGCTTCACAGGCTCATCGGCGAGGATATTACGCTGAAGACCGATCTGTCCGAGCGGGAACTTTTCGTCCTGGCCGACAGCGGGCAGTTCGAACAGATAGTGATAAACCTCGCGACTAATGCCAGGGATGCGATGCCTGACGGCGGCGAGTTGACAATCGCCACGCGTAATGAGGAAATTGACGGATCATGCGTCAGGCTCCGGGGGGTCGGCAGCCCGGGGAAATATGTCCGCATTTCGGTCTCCGACACTGGTATCGGAATGGACGATAAAGTCCGGGAAAAGATTTTCGAACCGTTTTTTACCACCAAGGAAGTGGGCAAGGGGACCGGGCTGGGTCTGGCGATAGTCTACGGGATCGTCAGCCAGCAGAAAGGTTTTATAGACGTCAGAAGCGGCATTGGGGCCGGCTCGACATTCAATATCTACCTGCCCGCCATCAAGGAGCAAAACGAGCAGAGTATGCCCGAGAACCAAGCGGCTCCGATCACCGGAAACGAAACCGTTCTGATAGTCGAGGATGACGAAGATCTTCGCAGGTTCGACGTATCCTTCCTCGAACAGTTCGGGTACAGGGTGGTGACCGCCATTGACGGGGAATTGGCCCTGGAGAAGTTCGCCTGTCAAAAGGATAAAATCGATATTGTCATACTGGACGTGGTGCTGCCAGGAATCAGCGGCAAGGAAGTCCATGACAGGATAAACGAGATGCGGCCCGGGACGAAGGTCCTCTTCACCAGCGGCTATACCCCGGATGTCATCGAAAGGAAAGGCCTGTCCGTCGAGAAATGCCATTTCATTGAAAAGCCCCGCTCGCCGCTGGAGTTATTGAAAAAGATGAGAGAGGTCCTTGACGGGAAGCCGAAATAAGGGCCATCGGCCTGCTGCCTGTTAAAAAGGAATGTCCCCCCACTCTATACCCAATTCTGCTATGCTTGTTTTATCAGCCGTCATCTTCGGCGATATTCGATAAAGCAACGCCCTTCAAGTCTGCTTGTCAATTTCGAGGTGAAAAAATGAAACCGGAAATAGATGGAACGAGTTTCGGCAGCATAACTATTGACGGCGAATCATACGACCATGACGTCATAATCCGCCTTGACGGCAAGGTGAAAAAGCGCAAAAAGAAGCTGTCGAAATCGGTCTACGGCACGTCTCACAAGGTTTCTCTGGAGGAAGCCGAGCACATTCACGAGAAAGGAGCCGGGCTTCTGATAGTCGGCACCGGCCAGAGCGGGTGCGTCGGGCTCTCGGACGAAGCGGCCGAATTTTTCCGGAGGGAAAAATGCCCGGTGAAGCTTCTTCC
Organism: Geobacteraceae bacterium; assembly: GCA_035686205.1. Lineage (GTDB taxonomy): Bacteria > Desulfobacterota > Desulfuromonadia > Geobacterales > Geobacteraceae > CAIWTU01. Next base: position 1,823 of record DASRZQ010000118.1, on the reverse strand, counting down.
CACCCCGGAGGCGGTCAAGGCATGGAATGCCGCTGACGGCGCCGTGATCGGAATGTTTCATGTGACGTGCTGAACAAAGTCGGAAGCGGCTCTTCCCGGCGGAATGGTGAATTTCCGATACCTGCGTTCATAAAAGTTTTTCGGAACTATCATCCACACAAAGGTAACGTTTGTCATTCACGCGACCGCGTGTCGCCTTAGCTTTAGCGGTGGCGCAAAGCGGGAATCCACGAAATTCGGGTCAGTCATTTCATGCTGGAAATTCATTCATTTGCGGCAAATGAAAACTTAACCTTCTTTTTGGGATAGTTACGAGAAAATAAATCCGTCCCCTTTTCGATTCATCAATGCGGCGCATCAGTTCCAGGTCGCCCTGGCGTAATCCTGAAGCGTGACCACGATAGTAGTTGGCACGAGGGACACCGAGAAGCTCGCAACGACGTTCAACGGAAACTTCAGGATGACCGGCGGCAATCACCTTCTGTTAATGCGCCCGGTCAAGTTCAGGCCGGGCAGATTGGATAAAAAATCGTTCTCAGCCTTAAGCTTGCCGATCACGCGGTGCAATTCGGCACCGTCGGTCTCGTGATGGAACTCTTTCTTCTTGTCCTTCCCAAAGAGGTCGGAAGCATTTTCAATAAGTTCCTGTTTCCAGAAAGTGATTTGGGTCGGATGAACCTGATACTCGCTGGCAAGTTCTGCCACGGTCTTAGACCCCGGATAATGCGTCCAGGGCTACCTTGGCCTTGAATTCGGCGCTGTGGCGGGTGCGATGTTGCGGCATTGAAACTCTCCTCTCAAAGTTGCTCGCTTCATTGCTTATCACCCTGTCTCAAAAAACGCAACCACTTCATTTCACAGATTATGTTACACAACAAGTTGCCAGTCGCGGGCTCTACTGCTCAAAGCTGTATTGATGTTCATAATACTGGAGAGCTCTTTTTACTCTTGTTACCAGTGTTACCTTGTGGATGGGCTTTGTGAGGAAATCGAAAAATCCCTTCTTGAAGGCAAGAGCCTCTTCTTCTGGTTCTGTTCTGCTGGTTATAAGGATTACTGGGACAAGCCGCGTTTCCGGGATATTTTTCAGCGCGCTTAACAGCCCGTAACCGTCAAGTTTCGGCATGATTTTATCCGCAAGAATTACCTGGGGGAATTCGGAAATTGCCTGCTTGTATCCTTCCATTCCATTCGCCGCGACGATAGTACGATAGCTCTCGTTGTTCAGGATATCCCTCGCCATGGTGGTAATCAGTTCGTCATCATCCACGATGAGAATGGTTTTTTGATGATGAACGGCCAAATCCTTGTGATGGTAATGCATACTGATAGCGGAAATAATATCTTTCCTGGTTGCGACGTGTGGTATCACCTCAAGACCATGGTTGGCTGCAATATTTGAAACAATTCTTTTGTTTGTGGGATCCGCCACTGCCAGGAAGAGACTTTTCCCTTCAAGATTAAGCGGAAACAGCATATTTTCAATCGCTACATCAACCGGAATTAGACTTGTAAGTTCAGAAGATATTGGGTTCGAAGCAAAATTGCTCACCGCTTTATAATTGAACTGGAGAGCAAGGGCATTTACAAGCTCTTCGGGAGTTACCAACTCTGTTTCAAGAAGAATCGCACCGAATTTTTTGTTATACCTTTTCGCACGGGCAAGCAGCCTGATTACGGTATTTTCGCTTATTATGCCGGTTTCGACAAGAATTTCACCGAGTAGTTTTTTCTTTGTCATAGAACCCCCCCAGTTGACATTAAAACCATCACTTATTTTCAGCGAACAATTTAGAGATACTATTGATTTTATAAAGGGATGG
>DASRZQ010000117.1:0-37183 GCA_035686205.1 Geobacteraceae bacterium | reverse complement strand
TGCAGGAACTTGCGGTAAACATCAATTGTTTCCTCGAACAGACGCTTCTCGGCATCGAGCGTGCGCAACTGAAAATAGTCCTGGGCCAGCGCCGCCTGGGCGCTCAGAAGGGCCGCCGCCAGGTCGGCCGCGTTTGCCTGGGCGCTAGCCTTGCTGGCTTCGACAGTCCGGCGGATCTTGCCCCAGATGTCGATTTCCCACGACAGGTCTATGGGGAGTGTATAATCCGTGAAGGTACTTCCCGACCTGGTGTTGCTGCCAACGTTGCCTGATGTGCGTGATCGGGTGACCGAAGCTCCTGCCGTAAGTGTCGGAAAGTAGCCCGCGCGGGCGACACGAACCGATGCCTGGGCCTGCCTGTACTGCGCTTCGGCAGCCGCAACGTTCTGGTTCGATATGACGACCTTTTCCTCCAGTGAATTCAGAACCGGGTCATTGAACATCTCCCACCAAGCTCCCTTGATAGCCTCGTCTTTCGGTTGCGCGATTTTCCAGTCTTTCATTTCCTTGTAGCCTGCAGGAACCACCGCCGTCGGCCGGACGTAATCCGGGCCCACCGAACATGACGCAAGAAATGCCAGCGAAGCCAATGCGGCGAAACATCCTACGCTTTTCCATAGCTGGGGGTCTCTTTTCTGGTGGAGCATGGATAAACCTCTCTTTTTATTTAACAGGATGGACAGGATATACAGGGTAAAAACACAAAATTTTTCCAGGTTAAAACCAAAGATCAATGATTTTGCATAAAAGCGTCTGGAACTTGTGTATTCAGAAAATTCCGGGTTTTTCGTCACTCTTGCGAGTGCGGGAAAGAAGGTAAGATGAAGTTGATTCATTGGATTTTTGACCATCCAGTATAATTTTTTTATCTTGTTCATCCTGCTCATCCTGTTAATTTGGCCTTTATGGGTTTGTAGTTTTGTTGCCCTGTTTTTCTGCAACACGTCTCCCGCGTTTCCCCCGCTTCCCTTCAATCCATAGCCTCAGCCGGTCCATATACAGATAGATGACCGGGGTGGTGTACAGGGTCATCATCTGGCTGAAGATCAGACCTCCCACGATGGCGATGCCGAGCGGACGGCGCAACTCGGAGCCGACCCCTGTGCCCAGCGCCAGCGGCAGCGCTCCCAGAAGGGCCGCCATGGTTGTCATCATGATCGGCCGGAACCGGAGCAGGCAGGCCTCGTAGATCGCTTCCTCGGGACTCTTCCCTTCTCTTCTCTCGGCCTCAAGGGCGAAATCGACCATCATGATACCGTTTTTCTTGACGATGCCGATCAGCAGCACGATCCCGATCAGGGCAATGATGCTCAGATCGGTCCGCAGAAGCATCAGCGACAGGATCGCTCCCACACCGGCGGAGGGGAGGGTCGAGAGGATTGTTACGGGATGGATGTAACTCTCATACAGGACCCCAAGGACGATGTAGACGCTGACCAGCGCGGCAAGTATCAGCAGCGGCTCATTGGCGAGTGATGACTGGAATGCCTGCGCCGTGCCGGCGAAGCTTCCCCGGACGCTTCCCGGCATACCCATCTGGCGGTTGGCTGTTTCTATGGCCTTTACGGCATCGCCAAGCGCAACGCCGGGGGCAAGGTTGAATGAGATCGTAATCGCCGGAAACTGCCCCTGGTGGTTTACTGCGAGAGAAGTGGCGGTCGGTTCGTAATGGGTAAAAGCGCTCAATGGAACCATTGTTCCGTTGGTGGAAGGAACATAGATGTCCCTGAGCGTTTCGGGGCGCTGCCAGAATTTGGGCTCAACCTCCATAACGACATGGTACTGGTTCAGAAGGGTGTAGGTAATGGATACCTGCCGCTGGCCAAAGGCGTCGTAAAGCGTGTCGTCGATAACCTGCGGTGTAATTCCCAGCCGCGAAGCGGTTGCGCGGTCGATTACCAGTGTCGCCTGCAGACCCTTGTTCTGCTGGTCGCTGCTCACGTCGACCAGTTGGGGCAGGGTCCGCAGTTTCTGCTGTATGCGCTGAGCCCAAACATTGAGCTCCGCCAGGTTGTCTCCCTGGAGGGTGTACTGATAAAGCGCGTTGCTCATCCTGCCGCCGACGCGCAGCTCTTGTACCGGCTGGAGAAAAGTGGGTGCTCCAGGCACGTGGGCAAGTTTCCCACGCAGCCGGGTAATTATCTGGGCCGCACTGGCTTTGCGCTTGTCGAATGATTTGAGCGAAATGAACATGCGTGCGGTATTGGTGGTAGAACCTCCACCTCCGCCGGTAAAGCCAATTACGTAATCGACGTCCGGATCCTTTTTGATTATATCGACAATCCGCAGAAGTTTGTCACGCATAGCCTGAAACGATATGTCCTGTGCCGCCTGAATGTTTCCGCCAATCCGTCCCGTGTCCTGTTCGGGAAAAAACCCTTTGGGTATATAGTGGAACAAGATGATATTAACCACAAGTGTAACCAGCGTCAGCGTGAGCATGAGCCGGGAATGCCGGAGCGCCCAACGGAGGGTAGTTTCGTATATTCGGTGCATCCAGGTGAAAACCCTCCCGCTGGTCGTGTAAAACACTCCGTGTCTGCGCGGTTTTTCAGGCCTGAGCAACGTGGCGCACATCATGGGGGTCGTTGTCAGCGACACCAGAAGGGAGACCAGGATTGCTCCCGACAGCGTTACAGCGAATTCACGAAACAGCCGTCCGACTATGCCGCCCATTAGTAGAATGGGGATGAACACGGCGACCAGCGAAACACTCATGGAAAGTACGGTAAAGGCGATTTCCCTTGTCCCAGACAGGGCCGCCTGATAGGGCGATTGCCCCATTTCCCGGTATCTGGTGACGTTTTCCAGGACGACGATGGCGTCATCCACGACAAATCCGGTGGCTATGGTTAGCGCCATGAGAGAAAGGTTGTCCAGGCTGTATCCGCACAGGTACATGACCCCGAACGTTCCGATGATGGATACGGCGACTGCCACGCCGGGGATGACCGTCGAGCGGACATTGCGCAGGAACCAGAACACCACCAGGATGACGAGCATCCCGGATATCATGAGCGTCAGTTCCACGTCGTGCAGCGAGCCGCGTATGGGCGGGGTGCGGTCGAGGACGACCGAAAGCCTGATGCCGCCAGGCATCGCGGCCTCCAGTTGCGGCAGGAGGCTGCGCACATTATCCACCGTTTCAATGATGTTTGCCCCGGGCTGGCGGAAGACGATCACCATAACTGCCGGCTTGCCGTTTACGAACCCGGCCGTGCGCAGGTCCTCCAGAGAATCCTGGACGGTCGCCACGTCGGACAGCCGGACCGCCGCCCCCGAACGGTAGGTTACGACAACCGGTTCATATTGTGATGCGGTGCTCAGTTGGTCATTGGTATGGACTTCCCGCGTCTTTTCGCCATCGGCAAGGTTTCCCTTGGGTCTGTTCACGTTGGTGGCGCTCAATACTCCGCGCACATTTTCAAGGCTGATCCCGTAACCGCTGAGCGCCGTAGGGTTCAACTCGACGCGCACCGCCGGGAGCGAACTGCCTCCGACAAATACCTGCCCGACCCCCTTCACCTGGGAGAGCTTCTGCGCAAGGATGGACGAGGCGGCGTCATACATCTTTTCCTTGCCGACGGAATCGGAGGTGAGCGCCAGGATCAGTATGGGAGCGTCCGACGGATTGACCTTGCGGTAGGTCGGGTTGCTCGGCAGGTTTGCCGGCAGGTATCCCCTCGCCGCGTTGATTGCCGCCTGAACGTCGCGCGCCGCACCATCAATATTGCGGCTGAGGTCGAACTGCAGGGTGATGCTTGTGTTACCGCGGTTGCTGGTGGACGTCATCTCCGTAACCCCGGCGATGCGTCCGAATTGCCGCTCAAGGGGAGCGGCGACCGATGTGGACATGGTCTCCGGGTCTGCGCCGGGCAGTCCCGCCGAAACCGAAATGGTCGGGAAATCCACCTGCGGAAGCGGTGATACCGGGAGAAAACGGAATGCCAGGATCCCGGCGAGCACCAGGCCCACCGTCAGGAGCGTCGTGGCCACCGGCCTCTTTATGAAGGGGGCCGAGATGTTCATGGCGTACGCACACCTCTGATGCGTCTCGACAGCCGGTCGAAGGCGAGGTAGATAACGGGTGTCGTATATAATGTCAGAATCTGGCTTATGATCAGTCCGCCGATGATGGAGATCCCGAGCGGATGGCGCAGCTCGGAGCCGACCCCCTTGCCCAGCGCCAGAGGAAGTGCACCGAGCAGCGCTGCCATTGTGGTCATCATGATCGGCCGGAACCGGAGCAGGCAGGCCTGGTAGATGGCTTCTTCGGGACTTTTCCCCTCCTTGCGCTCGGCTTCAAGGGCGAAGTCGATCATCATTATTCCGTTCTTCTTGACGATGCCAATCAGGAGGATGATACCGATAATCGCTATGACGCTAAGATCGGTGCGGAAGAACATCAGCGCCAGCACAGCTCCCACGCCAGCGGAGGGCAGGGTGGAGAGTATCGTCACCGGGTGGATATAGCTCTCGTACAGGACACCGAGCACGATGTAGACTGTTATGAGCGCCGCCAGAATAAGCAGCGGTTCGTTGGTGAGCGAATCCTTGAAGGCCTGGGCCGTTCCCTGGAAGCTTCCCTTGATGCTTGCCGGCAATCCCAGTCGGTGGGCGGCATCCTCTACCGCAGGGACTGCTTCACCAAGCGCTGCCCCCGGAGCAAGGTTGAAGGAGAGTGTCGCCGCGGGGAACTGCCCCTGGCGGTTGACAATGAGCGGGCCGGTCGTTTCCGTGGCTTTCGTGAGGGTGCCGAGCGGAACTTGTCCGCTGTTGGAACCGTGAAGATAGATCGACTGAAGCGCGTCGGGATTCTGAAGGAATTCCGGTTTGACAGAGAGAATTACGTGGTACTGGTTCAATTCCGTGAACATCGTTGATATCTGTCGTTGTCCGTATGCATCGTACAGGGTGTCGTCGATTGCCTGAGGTGTAATTCCCAGCCGCGAAGCCGTGGCGCGGTCGATGTCGAGGGATACCCGCAAGCCCTTGTCCAACTGGTCGCTGCTCACGTCGCGGAGTTCGTTCCGGTCGCGCAGCGCATCGACCAGCCGCGGTGCCCAGCTGTTCAGCTCGTTGAAGTCGGGATCTTCAAGCGTATACTGAAACTGGGTACGGCTGACCCTGGCATCAACGGTAAGGTCCTGCACGGGCTGCATGTACAGTGTTATGCCTGTAACCTTCTCCAGTTCCGGCTGAAGCCGCCTGATGACTTCTTCAGCGCTCACTTTCCGTTCATCCAGGGGTTTCAGGTTGATCAGGACCCTGCCGCTGTTGAGGGTCGTGTTGGTGCCGTCAACCCCAATGAAAGTTGACAGGCTTTCCACTGCCGGGTCGCGGAGGATAACGCGGGCAAGAGCCTGCTGACGTTCGGCCATGGCGGGAAAGGAGATTGACTGAGGCGCCTCTGAAATCCCCTGGATGGCACCCGTGTCCTGGACCGGGAAAAAGCCTTTCGGCACCGCGATATACAACAGAACCGTCAGGGCCAGCGTGCCGATGGCCACAACCAGTGTTGCCGTCTGGTGGCGAAGCACCCACTTCAGGGTCCTTCCGTAAAACGCTATGATCCGGTCGAGCAGCCTCTGCGAGGCGCGGAAAATCCTGCCCTGCCTTTCCTCGGGGACGTGTTTGAGTATTCGGGCGCACATCATCGGTGTCAAGGTCAGCGAGACAACCGCAGAAATAAGAATGGTGACGCCGAGAGTGACGGCGAATTCCCTGAACAGGCGCCCCACCACGTCACCCATGAAAAGGAGCGGGATGAGCACGGCAATGAGCGATACGGTCAGCGAAAGGATGGTGAACCCTATCTGCTTCGAGCCCTTCAGGGCGGCCTGTAGTGGCGATTCGCCCTGTTCGACGTATCGGGTGACGTTTTCTATCATGACGATGGCGTCATCCACGACAAAGCCGGTGGAAATGGTGAGTGCCATCAGGGTCAGGTTGTTCAGGCTGAAGCCGAGGAGATACATGGCCCCGAAAGTCCCCACCAGAGACAGCGGGACGGCCACGCTCGGAATAGTCGTCGCCGGCAGGTTCCTCAGGAACAGGAAAATTACGAGCACGACAAGGAATACGGCCAGCATCATTTCGTATTCCACATCCCTTACCGACGCGCGTATGGTCGTGGTGCGGTCGGTCAGCGTCGAAACCTTGATGGAGGGAGGCAGCGTGCTTTGCAGCTGCGGCATCAGTTTCTTGATGCGGTCCACCACCTGAATGACGTTGGCCCCAGGCTGACGCTGGATATTGACTATTACCGCCGGGGTATCGTTCATCCACGCTGCCTGGTTTATGTTCTCCGTATCATCGACAACATCCGCCACGTCGGAAAGATACACCGGTGCGCCATTACGGTAGGCAATTATGATGGGGCGGTAGTCCTTGCTGGAGAGAAGCTGGTCGTTGGCACCGATGATGAAAGACTGGCGCGGACCGTCGAATCCGCCCTTCGCCTGGTTGACGTTTGCAGCTACGATAGCTGTGCGAAGGTCTTCAAGGGTGAGGCCGTAGGCCGACAGGGCAGTCGGATTTGCCTCGATTCGCACTGCCGGACGCTGGCCGCCGCTGATGCTGACAAGTCCCACGCCCGGGAGCTGGGATATTTTCTGCGCAAACCGGGTATCCGCCAGGTCTTCGACCCGGGGCAGCGGCAGAGAGTCGGAGGTAAGGGCGAGAGTCAATATCGGTGCATCTGCGGGGTTTACCTTGCTGTAGACCGGCGGTACGGGGAGGTCGCGGGGAAGAAAGGTGAAGGAGGCGTTGATGGCTGCCTGGACCTCCTGCTCCGCGACATCCAGGCTCAGGTCCAGGCCGAACTGAAGGGTGATTATGGAGCTGCCGCCCGAGCTCGCGGAGGTCATCTGCTTCAGGCCGGGCATCTGTCCGAACTGCCGTTCGAGGGGCGCCGTTACCGATGTGGCCATAACGTCAGGACTGGCCCCAGGGTAAAAAGTGCGGACCTGGATGGTCGGGTAATCCACCTGCGGCAGGGCCGACACGGGCAACTGGCGGTATGCCACGGCACCTGCCAGGATTATCGCTACCATCAACAGCGTGGTAGCGACAGGCCTTATGATGAAGATGCGGGATATATTCATCGGCGCTGCCTTTTGCCGGCGTTGCCGTTCTCCGTTTTCAGCTCTACCCTGCTGCCTTCGCGCAGTTTTTCCGTTCCCTCAACGACAACCTGTTCTCCCTGCGACAGACCGGATGTTACGGAAGTATTGCCCTCTTCGGCAACACCGACCGTTACCGGACGAATCCCGACCGTCCGGTCTGCTTTCACAATGTAGACGTACGTACCCTGCGGTCCCCTCTGGATGGCGGCTGACGGAACGATGATACTGTCATGGATGACCTCCACGAGAAGGCGGGCATTTACAAACTGGCCCGGAAACAGCTGATTCCGGCTGTTGGGGAAAACCGCCTTGAATTTGACGGTGCCGGTAGTCGGATCGATCAGGTTGTCCACCGTCAGGAGGTAGCCGGTGTCCAGTTTCTCTTTCATTTCTCTGTCAAATGCCTCGACCTGCAGGCGTGCGCCTTTCTTCAGCCTGTCGAGCACCCGCGGCAGGTTGTCCTCGGGGATGGGAAAAAGCACGGTTATCGGCTGAAGCTGGGTGATAACCACCAGGCCGTTGGTATCCGTTGTGTGGATGATGTTTCCCGGGTCCACCTGGCGCAGGCCGACCCTTCCCGTAAGGGGGGCGGTAATGTGTGCGTAAGTCAGTTGAAGTTTGGCGTTCGCTATCAGCCCCTCGTCGACCTTGACAGTTCCTTCCAGTTGATGGACCAGCGCCTTCTGGGTGTCATACTGCTGTTTCGCGATGGAATCCTCCGCGCTGAGCGTTTGATACCGCTCCAGGTCGAGACGTGCATTCACCAACTGCGCCTGGTCGCGAACCAATTGCCCTTCGGCCTGGGTCAACTGAACCTGGAAAGGCCTCGGGTCAATTTGGGCGAGAAGCTTACCCTTTCCGACAATATCCCCTTCACGGAACTGAACGCTCATCAGTTGACCATCGACCAGGCTCTTCACGGTGACGGTTTTGAGAGAGGTGACCGTGCCCAATCCAGTGACGTAGACCCCCATGTCTCCCGTTTTAGCCGGCACAGCAGAAACAGGTACCGTGAGAACCCGTGTTTTTGCCTCCTGACCGCTGGAACCGGCAGGTTTTGCGGTATTTCTGTTCAGCCAGACGTAGGTACAGGTGGCTATGAGTACCGCCACCAGCAGCCAGACCCACCAGCGTCCGGAATTCAAACGTGTTGTCCTCTGATTCGAAAGTTCACTGTCATTTATCTCGTTTTGTGGAGTGTCCGTCATCAAATCCCCTTATCCAAAACCGGTTTTGTCGCGGTTTCTAATGGCAGTTCCATATTTAGATTTGTTACTGAATTCGATTTATTGACTCACAAATTATACCACGCCAGGTTATGCGAAAGAAAGCCGAGCGAATGCAATGCAGCATGAACCATTTGTCCGCTCATATTCAGACGACAACGGCATTACCTGGATGGCAATGCCGTTGTCGTCCACTGAAATGGCAACGGTGAGACTATTGGCCCGGAGGCGCTTGCGGGTAAGCCGGCCCGGGAGAATAGTCAGGGGGCACTGAATTATAACCCGGCGGTGGCGGAGGAGGCGCGGTCCTGTAAACATGCCGATACCTTCGCGCCGTTGCCGGAACCTGGTTTCCCTTGGCATACATGCACTGCTGATATGCATTGTCGTATCGCCGCTGTGCTTCCCATCCATATGCCTGACCGGCATTAGCGCCCGCGGATGTTCCCACAAGAAGCCCGCTGGCCGCGCCGATGGCCGCCCCGGCGCCCGGATTTCCGGCTGCCGCGCCGATAGCGGCGCCCAGCCCGGCGCCAATAGCCGTGCCGGCAACGGCGCCAGTTGCCGTATTTTGATTGGCTACTTCCTGGGGCGGCAGTCCGGTCTGCTGTCCGGCCCATTGCCTGCATACCGTGTCATCGGCCTGAAACTGTTCGAAGGACTTGCCGGATCCCGGCAGCGCCATGACGCTCGGACCGGTCGGGACGGTCACACAGCCGCCCAAAGATAAAATCAGTAAAAAGGAAAAAAGACTTTGCGCATGCTTGATCATTTTGTCATTCCTCTCCGTCCATGGGAGCCGGCGATGGAGCGACCTTCATCCAGCCTTTCGGACATTTTTTTACGTAAGGATAATAGCCTTGCGGGTCCTGGCAATAATACCAGTAGTTCTTTTCATCTGACTGCGGAGCCTGCTGAATGTACTCGGCAGGCGGCTGGTCGACGATGACGGGCTGCTGGGCAATCGCCGGGGGACCCGCATAGTAAGGATAAGGATAGAACGGTCCCCATACGGGTCCGATCCAGACGCTTCCGTTGAAATGCCCGCCATGCCAGGCGTATACAGGCAGGGAAAACGTCAAAATAACACCCATGGCGACAATGGTGGCATAAAATGTCTTTTTCATTTCTGATCCCCCCTTGGCTTGTTGAATTTTTAGACGTTGAAGCATTCTCAATGGTTACAAAAAAATAAATACGTCCGGACAAAAAGGAAATCAGTTATGCCGTATGAATCGGGATCAGTAGTCATGAGGAATTTTGAATCAAACTTGGGTTTGCCACGATTTGAAAGCTTTTGCGAATTTGAAGGGTTGAAGGTATGCAGATCGGACATGCGGAAAGAATTCATCGATTTGGATTAATAGAAACTGGTACCCGTGCTTTTATTCACCCCACATCGGTTTGTTGGCAGTTTCAGGAAAAAATGCGCCTGAAAGGTGGGTTTAGGGTCGTAGATATGGTTGCCGGCAATCCGTGTTCCGGCCTCGGTGATGCAGGAATGGCACAACAAGTCGAAATCGCCTGAATGTGAGGAAATCGGATACTGAAGAAACAGCAAACACAAGAAAAATTAAATCGGGGTTCCATTCGGAACCCCTGGTTCGGATAATTGACAAGCTTTTCGGACTGGATATCCGGGTCATCTCATTCCGGTATCTTCATGCCGATTCAAAAAAGCTTGATTCCCCATAGAACGGCAAAAAACATTCCGGTCAATATGATGACAACCAGAAAACCAAGGCAAAGACTGATGCTGCCAAATAAATTTTTCAACATGCTGATTCACTCCCTTAAGATAATGTTATGCGGGCAATTGTTTTCCCCGTAGAGTCTCGATCTTTAACAAGGCCTTTCCCTTTCCGTGATGAGGACGGTCGCTCCATATTCGTCAATGGAACGGTACCTGTGTGCCAGTGTTGTGTCGAAATATAAACTGTCACCCTCCTCAAGGATTATATTCTCGCTGTCGAGATTAATTTCGCACGAGCCGTTAACCACATAGATAAAGGCTTCGCCCTCGTGGCTGTACATGGTGTTGTCGCTGATTTTACCTGATAGTGTTATGAGAAAAGACGACATTTTCTTGTCCTGCATCTTGAAGGAAAAAGACTCATATGAGTAGCCGTGATTTGTGCCTTCGGGAGAGATTACCTGTGAAACGGTCTTTCTGTTGTCGTTGCGGATTATCTCATATCTGGGGTTTTCATCGGTTTCGGTGAAGAAAGAACTCATTTTCACGCTGAAGTATCTTGCCAGTTTTGAGAGTGTCGCTATTGGAGGAGAAACGTTATCATTTTCAATCTGGGAGAGAAGGGCAGTGGAAAAACCTATCTCGCCTGCTACCGATTGCAGGGTCAATTTCCTTGCCAGCCGCAGTTTTCTGAGTTTTGAACCAATGTGATATTCAGTCATTATTCACACCATAAAACCCTTTTGTTAATTTCTTTTCGGTCATAAGGCTATGTTTGAGAAAAAATGATCTGCATTCAAAAGGAAGCCCTGAAGAGTGGGAGTCTCTGTCAGGGCATTTGGAGGAAGTAGATATATAGCATGCTATATAACGAAATACAAGCAAATTGTTTATATGTGCCTAAAATCAAACCCTTTCGGCTATCGCGCGGTATTTACGGGATTTTTCCCGGCCCGGATGAAACCTTTGTCTTCCGCGGCATTATCAGGGCCATGCCTTGGTATACGCAAGTGCGCATTACTGGATCGTCATTGTTGACAAGCGCAACATCATTCGAGGATTTCGGTCTTGATGATGGTGGACATCTTTTTCATGCGCTCCAATCCGAACTGGCAGGCTGCAAAGGCAGCTTCGCTGCCTGGAGAACTGACGGCAATAACCGAAATGATTTCTCCTGCCGCCACCATTCCCTGCCTCCTGAGCAGCAAAACATCCGTAATGTTCCATTTTTCCGCAATTTCTGCCTCTATGAGCCTAAGTTCCCGCTCCACTTCACCGTCCGGCTCGTACGTAATGTGTGTGGTTACACGACCCCTGTTTTTTGCAGCCTTTGCCACGGCGAAATGAATAAGCGCGGAACCAGCGGCGTCTTTTCCTAGCATATCGTAGACGTGATGGGGATCTATAGGTTCAGTTGAAAAGGACACCATATATGCCTCCTCGGTATATACATATAATAAAATTAAACGGAACTATCCCCCAAAAGAAGGTTTCTTATTCATCTGCCGTTAATTGAATGAATATCCAGCATAAAAAAGCCGACCTGAAATTCCTGGCTTCCTGCGTGCACGGGAATGACGAATTTTCCTTTGTTTAGGCGATAGTTCCGAAATGAAATGTTTCAAACATAATATAATACTGCATTAAGCTTTAAATATAGCTTTTTTTGCGATAGCTATTTGGTTGATTGCTATAATAATTAATTATAGAATACATAACTTTAAAATAAATTATTAATTCTTGATTTTAACATAGTTTTAAATTAAATATTGTATATCATAAAGTTTTGTTTATGATAATTTGTGCGTATTCGAGATAAATCAATGACAAAATTTAAGCTTAAAGCGTATATTTATGCAGGTATTGCTGTAATTTCATTAATTATGGTGCTGGTTGTTCTGGCAAATTATTGTCTTTACCAGTGCTTAAAATTCCTGGAACGGCGGGAGGCTGGCAGGAATACTGAACGGGTTGCCGGCGCGTTCACAAAAGAACTTCTTTTTTTCGAGAAGGAGTCCAAATATTTGGTCAGGCTGCATGAGGCCAATGTTTCAAAAAATAAAAATCCGGAACATGCTGCAGATAATATTCAGGACAGCATGTTGTCCGACTTCAATATGAATCTGGTTATTCTAGCGTCCAGATCAGGCAGGATTATCGACGGCAGATATCTCGATTTTCATGGCGGAAACAGACACGGGATTCCGGAATACTTCAGGCGGATTATTGATCCTGATTCGCCTCTTCTGAAGTCAGGCGGCAACGTATGCGGGCTGGTCAATTTCCCGGGAAGATCAATGCTTGTAGCGTCAATCTCCACAATCGGCTCCGGAGGAACAAACAAATCCAGCTGTGTCATCATAACGGGACGAACCATCGAGAAGGAATTTCTTGACCGGCTGAAGCAATCGGTAGGGGTGCCGGTATTAATCCGGATTATGAACAATAACGCCCTTGAAGACAAAAGATACCTGAATCGACATCCGGATAAGCGTTCGGCGGAGAATGTGGTCCTGCCCGTGGATGAAAACGACTCCGCGGTCAGCCTTGTAAAGGACATTTTTGGCAAGCCGGGACTCATTTTAAGTGCCAATTCAAATAATAATGTCCTTGGAAACGGTTTGAAATTTCCGCGTTATCTGACGCTCTGGTTCTCCGTTGCGGTCCTGGGCGCAGCGCTCATAATTAATACGCTTTTCATCAAGCTGGTTCTTTCAAGGCGGAAAGACTTGGAGAGCGAACACCGTTATCAGTCGCTGGTCAGGCAGGCCTCCGACGGCATCGTGCTGGTGGATTTCAAAAGCAGGAAAATACTGGAAGCGAACACGGCTTTTTTCATGCTTCTCGGCTATAACGAAAAGGAAAGCATAGGCGCCGCAATTTCCGGGATCATTGCCGATGAGGAAGGCAAAACCATCGATCACGCTATTTTGCAAGTCTTGAAGGAAAAACGTGAACTGCAGCTTCGCCGCAAGGACGGAAGCCTCCTGGATGCCGAGGTGAGCGCCTGCTTTGTAACTCATCAGAAAAGCGAAGCCATTTGCTTTCTTATTCATGACGTGACCGAAAGCAACAGCCTTAAGAAGCGTCTCCTCCATGAAGCAACCCATGACACCCTAACCGGGCTTCCAAACCGGCGCATGCTTTATGAGCATTTAAGTCGGGCACTGGCCTATGATAAAAGGCAGAAGCAGGTTCTCGCGCTGTTTTTGCTCGATCTGGACAACTTCAAAATCGTTAACGATACCCTGGGACACCAGGCGGGAGACCAGTTGTTGAAGGAAGTGGCGGCCAGGCTCGGC
The DNA here is from genome assembly GCA_035686205.1 of Geobacteraceae bacterium. Taxonomy (GTDB): domain Bacteria; phylum Desulfobacterota; class Desulfuromonadia; order Geobacterales; family Geobacteraceae; genus CAIWTU01. Next base: position 23,835 of record DASRZQ010000117.1, on the reverse strand, counting down.
TTTTGCGTGAGGAGCTATGATATGGTCGTCAGACTGGGTGGTGACGAGTTTATCGTGGTTTTTTCCGGGATTCAGAACAGCAAGGATATCGTTAGTATTGCCGATAAAATCCGCTCGATTTTCGCTCATCCGTTCCTTATCCTGGGTCATGAGATGTTTATTTCTACCAGCATAGGGATTGCAGTAGCCCCAACGGACGGAGAAGGCCCGGAAGTCCTTCTCAGTAATGCGGATACAGCGATGTACCACGTGAAGGGTAGCGGGAAGAACAGTTACATGTTTTTCTCGGAAGAAATGAATGCGAGGATGAGCGGACGTCTCAAAATGGAGACCATGCTGAGGAGGGCGCTGGAACGGGACGAATTTGAGCTCCACTATCAGCCCAAGGTAAACCTGACAACCGGCAGTATCGTCGGAATGGAGGCACTGTTACGGTGGCGGCCGGCGGAGGAGGGGAGGGTTGTTCCGCCATCCGAGTTCATCCCGCTTCTGGAAGAAACGGGCATGATTGTTGACGTCAGCGGTTGGGTCCTGCGTCAGGTTTGCGGTCTCGTCAAAAGCTGGTTGAAAGCCGGCCTGCCTCCTTTGGTAGTGAGCACCAATATATCCGCGCGTCATTTTTACCAGAACAATCTGCCTGAAGAGATAGACAGGGTCATCAGCGAAAGCGGGCTCGAACCCCGCTATCTCAAAATAGAATTGACAGAGAGTATCGTCATGCGTGATATAGATGAGGCTGCCAAGCAGTTGAAGAGGCTGAAACAGATGGGAGTATCTCTTTCCATCGATGATTTCGGCACCGGCTACGCCTCCCTGAATTACCTCAAGCAGTTTCCCGTTGACGAGATTAAAATAGACAGGTCTTTTATCCGGGGATTGCCGGATGACCCTAATGACGCGACGATTGTATCGACAATTATTTCCATAGCTCACAAACTAAACCTGACTGTAATCGCCGAAGGTGTGGAAACCTCCAGCCAGCTGCAATTCCTGAGAGACAAAAATTGCCACGAGGTACAGGGGTTTTATTTCAGCAGGCCTCTGACAGCCGTGGCTTTTGAGGATATGATCCGCACCGGACCGATTTTTGAGAGTTATATTCACGGGTCGGCGGTGATGAGTCAATAATAACCGGTAAATTCTTCCGGTCATAAATGAAAAAGGCCCACGCCAAAAATGTCGCGGGCCAATAGCAAGAAGAAGAGATATTAAAAGATTATCAACAAAAAAGGGAATATCAAGATGTAGAGTCGAGCAAAAGTTTTTTCCGGGAAAAATCAGGTATTTTTTACGTCCCTGATTTCCGGGCTCCGGAAATTTTTCTCAAATTATTTGGTCACCTTCCTGGCGCCCGGCCCAGCTGACAGGGCCTGATCTATGGCCGAAAAGTTTGCTCCCGGGATAAACTTATTATTGACAAAGAACATCGGCGTGCCGTTAATCTGGACTTTCGCGGCAATCTGCAGTTGTTCCTTCAGGAGGTTTTTTCCTTCCTCGGTGATGCCCTGCGGGGATGTTTTGTCGAATTTGCCGGAAAAAACGTCATTAAAGGCGGCGACTTTGTCTTTCTGGCTCAGAATCCATTCCGCCTTTTCAGTGGCTTTCGGATGCAGAGAAGGAACGGGATTGAGAAAAATATAATGGGTTATGTCTTTTTTGGTTTTCCAGAACTCAAATGATTTACGGCAGAAAGGGCAGTCTGGGTCGGTAAATTCAATCACGATGTTTTTGCCGCTGCCTATTTTTATCGCTTTGGAAGTATCGATTGAGCCAACTTTCTTTTCAATGATCACATTCCTGGCCTCCGCGGTCAGATTCTTGCCTTCCTTGGTGTAAATTTCACCCAGGACAATATTTTCACTTTTCGGACAGTAATAAAAAATGTTGTCACCCGATTGGATTTCATAGAGGCCGTCTATAGGGGTTTGCCTGATGCCGTTCACCGGCGCTTTCGGGAAGGCTTTCTGCAAGCTTTCCCTGACGGAGGCGAAGTTGTCCGATGCGATTGCGCTGCTGCTGAAAGCGATTACTGATACGGCAAATAGAAATTTCTTGATCATTGCGGATCACTCCTTTTATTGAAAGGTTTTTATCACATTTCCGGAATAATTCACAACCTGGGTATCCCGGGGGTTGATCGCAAGCGATGTCAAGTGAGTCGAATAAGATCCTTCCCTGCCCTTGCCGTCCTGACGGATTATCAATAACCCGAGTTCATCCTGTTTTACCCAGCGTCGGCACTTGTTATATGGATCCTTGAATTCGACGACGTTGCATTGAATGTGCTTGCCGTCCACGGTGATATCTTCGCTTTTCACCCATTTATAACTTCTTCGGACCACTGCCAGATGTTCAAAATCAAGAATGCGGAATGTTTTTTCCTTATCTTCGGGGCCAAGAGTAATCTCCGGACAATCCAGAGTGGTATAATCATACTCGTTTTTGCCGATAACCTTTAAATTTTTTTCACCGTTCTCCTCGATGGATAAAACAAAGCCGTCCTTGTCGAGATGTCCTTCCACCTGCTGGGTTTTACCGTTTTGCGTCGAAGTGCGCTTGTAGTAAAAGGTCCCTTCCTGGTTTACGAGAGCTTCCTCTTTTTTGTCAAGCCTGAAGGAGCTGAAAATGAAATTGGCGTTTATGTGGATGTCTGCCTGAAATTCATAATATTTTTTATTATTCCGTGCCAGGGGAGTGCAGTACGTTTTGACTTCTCCAACTTTGAATCCGTGGCTATATATGGAATATGTTGATTCACGCTCATTGGCGAAAGCGGCTCCCGAACACAGAGCCGCGAGAAAAAACAAATTTGCTGATATACAGATAACAGGCTTTATTGATAACTTCTTCAGATGGATTTTCATTTTGAAAAATATTTTTGGACTTGGGTGTTGATATCTTATTAATCGCCTTAAGGAGTTCATTGCCGGTTAATAATATCATCCTTTTCTTTTCTCGTCATGAAAAAGAGTTCTGTCGGGACAATTGACGAAAAAAAAGCCGCACCTTTATGAGGTGCGGCATCTTTATTCCTGATGGAGGTTGATTACTTGGCTGCAGGAGCTTCGGCAGGAGCGGCAGCGGGTGCTTCTTCTTTCTTCATTTCTTTTTTGGCTTTCTTTGCTTTTTTGGTTTTTTTCGCTTTTTTGGTTTTCTTTACGGGAGCTTTTTCCTCTTTCTTAACTTCCGGAGCGGGAGTTGCGGGAGCAGGAGCAGGCTCGGCGGCGAAAACAACACCTGCGAAAGCTACGGCTACGATGGCGGCAACGATGGTGGAAAGTACTTTTTTCATTTTTGTCCTCCTGTGGATTTTCATTTCTGCCTTTTCGCTTAGCATATAATATGCCAGAGTCTTCATCCATCCAAATGCCCTGAATTCCGCATGTCTTGTGGGCTGTGGACTGAGGGGGCCGATATGTGAACCTCAAATAGTATTGAGCATACCTCAAAAGAGGTATGGGGTCGTTTTTAATTAAGGTGTGTTTTTTTCAGGAGTTTGGAAGTTTTCCGCAAAATCATATTTTCATCGGGTAATTGAATTTAAAGCACTTCCGGATCTGAATTTCAGAACATACTATATCTGGGTCGATGTGCTAAGAGGATTTCCCGGTTTCAATGTTCAGGAAAAAACAGGTACAAACAGATTGTTACAGATGATCGATATTAAACAGGCTGCTGAATAAGAAAAATACTGAATCATGGTATCGTGAACTGGATGAGATTTATAAAAATTCAGGCTATGACATTTCATCCAAAATTTGATTTGCAATCATGCTGACCAATGATAGCAAAAATCATAAAATCGTATCAGCAAAAAGAGAAAAATCCAGTTTCTTGGTTTATCGGGCGTGGACTGTTATATTCGATGCTGAAGTTATTCTTTATTAAATATTCACAATTTAAGATCTTGCTGTTTTTTTGCAATTGTTGCCGTTGTGCAATTACGTTTGTTTGATATACTTTTACAAATTTTGATGTGACCGGACCTGTGATCCAAATATTGATTGTGTGTTTATATTTTACATGCAGTGTGGTTGAGCCGGAGGGCAAAAATGCAAATTATATCAACAAAGATGAACGGGGTCCGCCTGAAGAACCGAAGACGGAAAACTTATTTGAAGCCCAACGACAGGAACCGTGAGAGGCAGGGTAATCCATTTCCGGAAATGTCTCTTTCCGAACTGCGGATAACCGCAAATTTAAGTCAGCAAAACCTTGCCGCCAGCATGAATAAGAAGCAGCCAAATCTCTCGAAAATCGAACGAAGCACGGATATGTACGTAAGTACCCTGTGTGATTTCGTGAGGGCCGTGGGTGGAGAGCTGGAAATAATTGTCAGACTGCCGGACGGACAAGTCCGGATAAACCAGTTTGATCAAATTTAAAGGTTTGAAAGCAGTTTGTTTCATTCCGGCAGATATTTCTCAAAACTGCCGGAATGAGCAGAGGGTCTCACATAGACCGGATTGAAAATACCGGACGGCTGACAGTGATTGCCAGTGCCCCGGTTTTAAGGCGAAGGCTGCCTGTATGCGGGTCGCTGGGCGGAAGGCTGTGGAGCCTGTGATTTGCCTCCGGCCGCAGTGACGGAGGTTCTCAGCAGGTTTACATTCGGGATTGCATCCTGCATTTTTTGTACAACCGACCGCATAACCGAATCAGCTGTTACCCATCTGCCGTCTTGCGCGTCCGAGTCGGTCGCCCCCCATACTATTTCTCCCGAATCCAGGTCGAGCATCCTCGCCGAGACGGTAACGCTGCAATGGTTGTCTCCGCAATCCTTCAACAGCGGGAGGACGTTGCTACCCGTTCGTGAGCAGAAATAGTCGTTAACCGTGCCTATTATAACGCTGTCAATGCCGGTGGATTTGAGCTTGGCCTTTATTTCCGGCGTGAGACCTGAAGTATATATGTCGCCTTGATCGATCAGGCCGGCGATCTGAGCGTTGCCGACCACGTTATAGCCCAGTTTGACGAATCCAAGCGCCAGAATGTCGGCGGCTTCCTGTCCGGCGGGTTCATTTTTCGGGTTTTTAAATTTAATAATGGCGATTTTCTTGTATTGCAGTAATACCACGTCCGTTTTTGTCGACGTGTTGAGATCCGAGGGGCGCATAAGCGCGCAGCAGCCGGTGAAAAGGATCACGAAGGCCAAGGGTAAGATTTTCAGTATTTTCATGCGGATATTCCTCCTGAAAAAATTCAGACTGAGTCCGGCCCGTTGTTACTGTTCGAAGTTTATCAACGGTGCCATCTTAGTCAAGGGGCGCATGCCGCGAGTCCCCATGTTCAGCGGGATTGCTGAATGATACGGGTTTCTTTGCCGGAAATTTCAGCCTGTAAAATGACATCGGAAAAAAATCTTCCTGAATCCGGCAGCAAGAAAGCCTCAAAAGCGGAATGCCGGGATCCGTTGCTGCCTGTGCGTTTTAACGACGGCTTCTTCAAGTGAACTTTGGCGCAACTATGATCCGGACAGACAAGGCCGGGAAAGAGGTGTTCCAAGCAAGTGAACGCTTCCATGCTCACGGATCGGGATTTTTGATAGGTTCCTTTTGAAAGCCGGACACGATATGAAATTATAGTAAAAAATTTTTCTCGTACAGTCTTTTTTTTTACATCATGAAAATATTTTTCTTATTCCTCTGTTGTTTTCTGTTTGCGGTCTGTTCGGCTTCGGCGGAATATTTTTATGCCGCCGACGGCGATGTGGTCGGGAAAATCCAGCAATATCAGATCAAAAGGGGAGAATCGCTGATCGAGATTGCCCGAAAGTTCGATCTCGGCTGGAATGAAATCTCCGACGCCAATCCCGAAGTCGATCCCTTCATACCACCCGCCGGTCTGAAGGTCGTTATTCCCGCCAAGTGGATCATACCTGATGTGCCCGTGCGCCGCGGGGTGGTAATAAATATTTCCGAAATGAGGCTATACTATTTTCTGGGAAAAGGGACGAATCTCATGACAACCTTTCCCATCGGCGTGGGGGATGAAGGCAAGGAAACACCGGTCGGCGCGTTCAGGATAATCCAGAAGATCGTCAGCCCGTCCTGGCATGTGCCGAAATCCATTAAAGAGGAAAAACCGGAACTTCCGTCCGTCGTGCCTCCCGGTCCTGACAATCCGCTGGGCTCGTACGCAATGCGTCTTTCCGTGCCCAGTGTGCTTATTCACGGCACGAACAAACCCTGGGCGGTGGGGCGCAGAGCCACCCACGGATGTCTGCGGTTGTACCCGGAAGATATTCCGCGGCTCTTCCTGCTGGTGAAAAATGGTGAACGTGTGACAATAGTGAAGCAACCGGTAAAAGCCGGGGTTCTGAGGAACAGGGTTCTCGTTGAAGTACACAAATACGGTGACGTGAACTACCTGCGGGAAGCCCTGAAGGCTTTGGGCGGGAAGGGGCTTCTGGGCAGGATCGACCGTCGGAAACTAACGCATGCCCTGGAGGAAAAGAGCGGGATGCCGGTGGATATAACTGCCGGAGAATAACAGCGCGGGAACAAAAAAAGCCGGGACACTCCAGCGGAGAGCCCGGCGCAATGCAATGAAAATGGGAGGATAGAACGGGAACCGATGACGTGTTCAGGCCGCCAGGTCTATGCCTTCGAGTTCCCTCGGGTTAAACAGCCTGTCGAGATCGAGGAGTATCAGCAGTTTGTCGCCGCTCTTTCCGACCCCGCTAATGAATTCGGAATTGCCGCCCCTGACAACGTCCGGGGGGGAAGATATCTGCTCTTCGTCAAGTTTTATTACCTGCGAGACCCTGCCAACCACAAGGCCTACCGTTTTTTCCCCGACAGCCGCCACTACTATGCGTTTCTGGCTTTCTTCATCTTCCGGCGCGACACTCAGGTTGCAGCGCTTGCCGAAATCAACTATGGGAATGACCTTGCCCCGCAGATTAATCACCCCTTCAACAAATTCAGGCGCATTGGGGATCTTTGTTATTTCCATCATCCGGATTATTTCCTGCACCTTCAGGATATCCACGCAGAACTCCTCTTTTCCGACGGAAAATCCGACAAGGTGTAATGTTTTGCCGTTTGCCATACAAGTCTCCTCTTGTTTTTTACGCTGTCATGGTGAATTTTCCGAGTGTGTTGCTCAATTCGTCAACCAGTCGGGAAAGCCTGCTTGCCGCGTCCGCGGATTCCTGCGCTCCCCTTGCGGTTTCCTGCACCACTTCGGTGATCTGGGTGATGTTACCGCTGATCTCGTTTGTTGTCGCGGTCTGCTGCTCGGCGGCCGTGGCGATCTGGCCGACCTGGGCGTTGAGGGTTTCGACCTGGGTCAGGATTTCCTTGAGCGCTTCCCTTGATTTTCCGGCTTCCATGGTGCCCGCCCGTGCCTGGGAAACACCCTTTTCCATTGATTCGACCACTTCGTGCGTATCCTTCTGGATGCCCCTGATCATGTCGCTGATTTCCTTGGTGGCTTTGGTCGTCCGTTCCGCCAGCGCGCGAACTTCATCCGCGACGACAGCGAATCCTCTACCCTGTTCACCGGCACGTGCCGCTTCAATTGCGGCGTTAAGCGCGAGAAGATTGGTCTGGTCGGCGATGTCCTCTATGGTCGTCACAATTTCGCCGATCTGGTCGGAACGTTTGCCGAGCTCGGCGACAGTATGGGAAGTTGCCCTGACCTGGTTGGAGATGGCGCCCATCATTTTGATAGTCTCTTCAACAATGACCCTGCCGGTATTTGCCGACTCGTCGACCTTTTTCGTGCTGTCGGCCGCATGGATACAGTTGTTTGCGATCTCATGCGCGGTGGACGACATTTCCTCCGACGCGACGGCAACGGTGGACGTCTGGGCGGCGACTTCCTCCGCTCCGGTCGCCATCTGTACGGCGGTCGAGTGAAGCTGTTCGGCGGCGCAAGCAAGCTGGTCCGTGTTGTCCTTTACGGAAACAATCAGACCATGCAGCACGCGCAGCATGCGGTTTATGCTCCTGCCGAGATCGCCCAGCTCATCGTTTCCATAAATTTTCAGCTCTGCCGACAAATCTCCTTCCGAAACCAGACATACCGCATCGGTAATACGCATGATCCTGGTGACCAGATTGCGTATGATTGCAATGGATGCGAGGAAAAACAGGATTGAAATCGCTCCCGTGAAAATCTGCGCCCACGCCGGCGCTTTCAGCACCCCAAGGATTGCCTCGGCTATGATCAATGATAGAAGAACAACGGAAATGATTTGCAGTTTTGCACCTATTTTCGTTTTTTGTAACATAGTTATCCCCCTTCTCCGAAATTAAAAAGGACAAGAAAATATGTATATCCTTTATCGGAGAATTCCGGATAATCTTGAGAAAAAATTTAATTATTAATAAAAAAAGATTTGACTGGATGTGAATATTTGAAAGAGAGGGTGAAAGGGTTACTTCAGCTGCCTGTGCAGGCGAATCGCCATCCAGGCCAGAAGGGCGACTCCCAGGACGAGAGCGCCCCAGAGGATGCAGGTTTTCCAGTCGCGGGGAATAATGCCGGGCCTCAGCGCGGTTTCGCCGCCCAGAATTGTCCGGGGACCGATTGTCGCTGATTTTGCGACGATATTTTCCTTTCTCAGGTTTTTGAATTCCGCCAGCAATTCGTTTCCCCCGTTGCCGTCGACCCTGGCCCGCAGGCTTCCGCATGCGAGGATGAACGGGCCAGCGCCGCGGGCAACGAAGACCAGTTTCTCCGGTACCCAGCCGAAAACCAGTTTCGGTGTCCCCACACCGAGTCCTCCTCCCGTCTGGTCAATTCGCATGAGCCAGTAGCGGTCGGTACAGGGCGGAAATGTTATGTCGGCATTCGCAATATAATGTCCCTGAAGACGCAGTCTATAGACGAGCGTCGACTGCCTTGCCGTCCAGGGTTCTCCTTTTGACGGGCGCGAATAAAATATCGCATTGACCAGGGTATTGTCCTGAGGCAGCTCCACCCTGATCCTGTCCACCGGCATGTGTCCGGCGGTATCGAAGGTGTAATCCGAAATGCCGCCTTTGACGGCCTTCCCGGGGGCCGATGTTATCCATTGCCGTTCGGGTTCGCGGGCCTCGGCGGCAAGCCTTGCCCTGATCCCGGCCAATTCAGGCATTCCGCCGGGGTCGGGGGATGAAATGCGGTAATAGGAAGCCCTGACGGAACCGAGTTCAATCGTGCGCCGTTCCAGTGTATGTGCTCCATATCGGAGACTGACGATGGTCGTTTCCGGAGATATGGTCGTCCAGTGTTCAAGGTCGGTGCCCGATTCCACCGTAACTCTGCGGACAAACCCGTCACCCAGTGCACGAAGTTCCAGTTCAAGGGCTGAAACTGCCGGTCCGGCGTGGCCTGCATCCACGAGATAGGCGGAAATTTCGCGCCCCTGACCCGCGCCCGTGCCTGTGGTCACGTTGATTATCGATCCGGTCTTATCCTTTGTCACCTGTAGCGACAGGTTTTCGGCTCTTTGGCCGACAGGCGCGAAAAGGGGAAAAATAGGCAGCGGCACTGACTCCGCCTGCCGGGCTGTCTCAAGTGGAGGTCGAATAATCGCGAACGGAACAACTTCCCTCTGTCCGTTGAAAACGCAGAGGTCTCCGAGGTCCCCGCGGGTAACGCTTCTGTAAACCGGCAGGGAAAGCATTGTCTCGTACAGCGCTTCTCCACCGTCGGTTTTCAGGAACATCCCGTAGGCGAAATCGTCCGGCCGGGGCTGGTTTGCGAAGGCGGGGCCGGCAACGGCAAAAACAAGGAGAATCGCAAGAATTTTTGAGATCATATTTTGTCGACCTCGCGTCCGCGCGGCGGAACGGGGGAAAGGTAGCCGATTACGAGCAGCAGCACGCCGACTCCCACGAAGGATACAATCCTTGCCACTGTGCCTGTTTTCGAGAGATCGACAAGGAACAGCTTGATGACCACTACCGCCAGCAGTCCGGCGCCGGCCAGCCAAACCGGGCGCATCCTGGCGCGGGTGGCGACGACCATGATGCACAGGGCGAGAATGCTCCAGAAAATGGATAACGAAGCCTGCAGAAGAACAGAGGAAAAAAGGGGATTAAAGGAAAATTCGACTCCTCCCCAGTGGTGGATTGAGCGTACAAGGATGGCGTTGAACCAGACAAACAGGCTTGCCGCATAGCCCCATGCAAGCGCCTTTGCCTGTTGCGGGAAGAAGGTTGACGGAAATCCGGAACGCAGGCGGCCGAACCATGCTGCAAGCGCCACGAAAACCAGGCCCGTCGAGATGTCAAGGGGGTTCAGAATAGGCAGCCAGCCAAGCGGATCGCTGTCGCCGGGGCTGGTAAGGTTGGCAAAGACGGCCCATGCCCATGCGGAAATTATTACAGGCCCGGCGCAGAGTGAAAGGTAGGGCTCGTGGCGCTCCCTGACCAGCCACGACCGTTTCACGCCGAATTCCGTAAACAGAAGTACGAGCAGGGCGGGAGTAAATCCCCAGGCGATTTCCTTCCAGGTATCCGCTCCGTTGACAAGGTTGCCTGCCTGCCAGCGAGCCTCCAGAGTCAGGACAATTGCGACAAGCCAGAAAGTTCCGGCATGGAGAAATTTGAGGACACTGCCCGGGACCGCGCCCTGGCGGTTGAGAATCCGGTAATAAACGGCGAAGGCAAGGGGCCAGGCGGCAAAGCCCAGTTGGGAAAACGGATGAAGCCCCGAGTCTTTCAGGGTCAGGGCAACGAGATACATGCCGGGCAGGAGGCATAGGGCGGGCCGGTTGAGCCACGGCCAGGCAAGCCGTTTTTCCAGGTGATCGCAGGCGCCGCACGACAGGGCCAAAAATGCAAGGATTCCGCCCATGCGGAAGCTGAGGGGCATATGAAGGTCGATTTCATGCAGGCCCCCGCCGAACCACCACAGCAGGCCCCAGACAAAAAGGGCCGCTCCAGCGTAAAACTCCCACCAGTCAACGATTTCCCTGTTCCGGAATAGGCAATATGATGAGAACAGGCCGGAAACCGCGAGCAGGACGCAGCCGAGGAAGAAGCTGTTCAGGACCGGCATCCCTCCGGCTGAAAGGGTTGCATCGGCAACAAAGAAGACTCCCGCCCCGAAAACAAGGAGAATGCCGAAAATCCGTGCAAGCTTTCTCCCCTGGCGAATTCCGGCCCACAGTATCCCGGTCCCTTCCAGTGCCCAGGCCGCGGAAGTCCAGCGGTTTTCGAATGCGAGCGGTATGGCCAGGGTGGTGAAAACGACCCCGAAGGCAAAGAATGCCTCGATCAGAGTTCTCATGTAGCGGCGCCTTTTCAGGAACATTGCCCATGCAAGGGGAATATAGACAAGGCCGAGGCCCAGGGCGCTCCATGCGAGCCCGAACCGGTATGGCCGGACCAGCATTGCCTGCAGGGCGAATGCCGCGACCGGCGTTCCGAAAACGAGAGTTCCGTCGAGAAATGCCTTCAGGTCAGGTTCCCGGCGGACGGAAAAGATAACGGCTATGGCGACATACATGGCAAAGAAAAGTATAAGGAAAGGTTCCGTAGAAGCGAAATATTCCGGCTGGTAATACCGGTAGCCCCAGGCCGCGCCGATAATGAACGTTGCCAGGAATCCGATCAGATTGAGGATACGCCAGGCCCTGAACCAGGCGATGCCGACAATGCCGCAGTTCAGGAGGGCATAATAGCTGAACAGCAGGACGTGATTCCCGCCGCCCGTGGATGTGAGAATCGGCGCCAGAAAGCCTCCGGAAACACCCATCACCGCAAGGGGGCAGGCGTTCTGCATGACGGCGAGCATGGCGGAGAGGACGGCGACGGCTACCAGCACGAAAAAGGCGGGGACGGGCGGGAGCAGGGAATACAGCCTCAGGGCCGCGAATGTCGTCAGGTACAGGATGCCGACGCCGCCTCCCTGCAGGACCTGGGCATATACGACGCGGCTGCCGCGCAGCCGCCATCCGATGGCAAGCAGTACGATGCCGCCGCCGGCTGCCGCCGCCAGCCTGAGTTCGATGGGAAAGAGTTCATGCTCCGCGGCGTATTTGACCAGAAACGAAACGCCGATGAAAAGGATGATGATGCCTGCTTTTACAAGGAGGTGGCCGCCGGTGAGAAAGCGGTTCAGCATGGCGGACAGCGGATTTTCGGCTACGGTTTTTTCTTCGGAAGGCAGCGCGCTTTCCCAGGTTACATTATGCGCGGCGGAATCTGTTTCGGAGGGATCGCCGGCAGTTTTAGGGGAGTCATTGAAGGAAAAGGTTTCTTCACGGGAAATGAGATCCGGGGGAGGTTCCCCGGTATGAAAGTCGGAAACCGGCACGGTGCCGGTAATCACTTCTTCTGCCGGCGTGGTGACGGACAGCGGCTCCTGTCTCCGCCGCAACTCCGCGACTTCCCCTTCCAGCAGCCGCAGTTTCCGGCTTACCGCGTAAAGTTCGCCGATTGCGTATCCCAGCACCGCCCCCGTCAAAGCTCCTGGAAAGCCGTAAAAAGACGCGCCGAGAATCAGACCGAGAATAACCAGAGCGACAGTCATGAGTTCCTCTTTGTCCGGAGGATAAAAACATGCGGCCGGCACGGACCGCTTCAGCAAGATGAAAAGTAGCGGAACGGCTGTGATTAATCAAGGCAAATCTTGCGCGACCCGGGCATTTTGCCGGCAAATCATACAAATTCATAAACAATGAGAAAACAGATCCCGGCCATCATGACGAGGCCGGCGAAAAATATCTCCTCGGCGAGCCTTTCCAGCGAGTGCTGCCTGCATGTCCTGCGCATTTGCAGGGAAAAATAGGCGAGCAGGCAGGAGGACAGAAAAATCAGCGCATCAACGGCCAGGAGCTTCTCGCCGAAGCTTTTGACATGACTCAGCCTGTGACTTATTTGAAAAAGGCCTATGACCGTCAGGCAGACTCCGACTAGCGCGGCGGAAACTGAAAAGATATGGATAGTGAGATCCGTTTCAGTGTAATCTTTTGCGGGTCCCTGGGTATTCATTGGCACTCCTGATATGGAAGACTGGCCGCCGCCTGCCTGTTTGACGAATGGGGTCATTTACCAAATAGATTATTGGCCGGTTCGCAAAAAACTATCTGGCAAAGAACATCTTCAGCGAAATGGCAAGCAGGACAATGGCGAAAATCTTTTCCAGCAGGCCGTCGGGCAGGCCTGTTGCGATTCTCGCGCCGATCAGCCCTCCAAGCAGAAATCCCATGCAGAGGATCCCGGCGATCTTGAGATCGACGCAGCCTTCCTTGTAATAATGCAATGCCGCGAGGATGCCGACCGGCGGTACGAGCAGCGCCAGGGTGGTTCCCTGGGCCTTCTGCTGCGTGAAACCGAGCAGAAATACCAGCGCCGGGACAACGACAATGCCGCCTCCGATGCCGACCAGGCCGCTCATGACTCCGGCGGCCACTCCGATAGCCAGACAGATAAGCAAAGTATTCAATCTTGCCTCACTTCCCCAACTCTTTGATAATTTCCGGAACGGCCTGTTTCATGAGGCTCTGGAGTGACTTCTGCAGGATATCCTGCAAAAGCAAATCCCGGTCTTTTACCGCGAAATCGGAATAACCGGATTCGTAATAGAGTTTTTTGAACGCCTTTCCATTTTTCCACAATTCCAGGGACATGCTGATCCTGCCGGAACCTTCGTCTTTTATGATGCTCGATACGTCATCAAGGTTTATATTCGTCATGGTGACGAAAAGCCCTCTCTCCACGCCCGCGGGCAGTGATTCCACCCTTGCGACCTTGTACCCGGCGTTGGTCAGTTCCCGGTTAAGGGCGTCCTGGAAAATGTCGCCTGGGGCCATCGGGCTCACCACATCGCCAACCGTGTCCCCGTCACTGTTTTTCACCTTGCCGATTACCCATTGCACAACGCCCGGCTTCCCCGCATCCGGCCTGCCCGACGCCGAGGCAAGGTAAAGTTCTCCCGAACCGCCGGTCGCGTTTACAACGGGCTGGTAGAGAACTGTGACTTTTTTCCCGGTCGTGGCGCAGCCCGCGATTGCCGCGAAGAAAAACAGACATCCCGCCATGCACAAAATTTTTCTCGAAATTAGTGACATATGTTCCTCCTTGGTAATCCATGTGGTTGCATAATCATTAATTCCCGAATCCGTGAGCATTAGAACCCTCACTCGTCTGCAACGCCCCTGTCCTGCCCTCGCCTGCGGGGACCGAAAGCACCGCGAAGTTTCTGATGGAGCCGGCGTTCGGCTTGTTTCGGCTTTAATGCTCTCGGATTCAGGTAATTATCTTTCCGGGAATATACACCAAATACCCCTCAAATGGCAATTTCGAGGCCAGGGTAAGCAATGTTTTCGACAAATTATTTGCCGATTCGCGTTAATCTTTCGCCAATAGACAAATGGCGGAGTACTGTCTCCCTTAGTACATGTTTTCATAAATTTGTTGTCATCTCGACCAAAGGGAGAGATCTTAAAGCATGCGGCAAAGCCTGCAAGATTTCTCTTTTTGTTCGAAATGACAACATTTCCGCCGAAATATTGATACGTCATCGAATTTATGAACGGATGTACTTAGTCAAGCTTCCCACATCCGATGATGATCGGATGTTATTTTTTCTTTCTTTTCCCGCCCCCTGTATGGCGGGATTTTGTCGACTTCGTCAACTTCTTTGTTTTCTCGGTTTTATTCGTTGTTTTCGATATCTTTGTTTTCTTCTCTTTGTGCTTTTTGCCAACTTGTTTTTTCCGTGATTTATGACTGCCGGCGGCATATACGCGGACTTCCTTCACCGGTGCCGCCCCTGACGAATCCTCCCTGATATCGGAAAGCATTTCCTGGGGGTCCTTCAGGTTTGGATCCGCCTTCCTCGCTGCTTCCAGGGTTTCTTTCGCCTTGGTGAAATCGCCGGTCCTGTAATAGACCCTGCCCAGCGCATTGAGCGCCCTTGCATGATCGGCCTTGAGCATTACAGCCTGCTGGTATTCGCTGATCGCGGAATCATACTGTTTTTTAAACTCACGGAACAGGCCCAGTTTGTAATGGCTGTCGGGATCGTTGGGAAAGATCTCCACGCCTTCTTCCAGCAGGAGGGCCAGCGCATCGTAATTCTGCTTTCTGACATAAATGGCCATCAGTGCGTTTCGGGCGTCTTTCTCGTCTTTTTTCAGCCCCAGTATCTCCCTGTACTGTTGGACCGCCTCATCGATCATCCCCCGCTCCCTGTAAAGGACGGCAAGGTCCCGTCGGGCCTGCAGGTTGTCGGGGGCGAGTTTTATGGCGACCTGGTACTCCCCGATGGCGCCAGGGAAATTTCTCTCCTTCTCGTAAGTCTTCGCCAGCTGCATGTGGAGAAGCGGGTTGGTGCCGTTCTGTTTTATGAGCTCCGAGTATGCCTCACCGGCATGCGTGAAATCGCCGCGAAGGAAGCATATATCCGCCAGACGGCGTCGTGCGTCCCCATTGGCGGGGTCCCGCCGCAGGCAGCTCTGGTATGATTTTATTGCTTCGTCCAGCCGTCCCTTACGCTCGCAAAGCACGCCGAGATTGTAGAATACTTCGCTGGGCGGGTTGTTTTTTTGGCTCAACTTCATATAGGATGCAATCGCGTCGTCGTTGCGGCCCGCCGCCATCTGGGCATTGCCGAGTTTTTCCAGGATGCCGGGCCATTCGGGCCTGGACGCGAGGACGGCCCGGTAGGCTTCCATGGCTTTGTCGTATTCCCCCGCCGCCATAAAGACATCACCCTGGTGTACGTATTCTTTCGGGTCTATATTGTATATGATTCCCGCTTTGCGGTATTCGTCCCGGGCGGCTGCCAGGTCACCCTCGCTTTTCCACATCTCGGCCATCAGCCGGTGCGCTTCACGGTTGCCGGCGTCCTGAGCCAGGACGGTATTCAGTTCCTTCCTCGCAACGGCGGGTCGTTTTTCGTTAATCAGTACTTCGGCGAGGCCGAGCCGCGCCTGGGTGTTCGCGGGCCGGATATCCAGGACCCGTCTGAATTCATTTTCGGAAAGATTGTATTGCCCGAGATTCTTATGACATTCGGCCATCCCGGCAAGCACTTCCGTATCGCCGGGCAGCTTGTCGAGTGCTTTGCCATAGTGGAAAAGCGCCAGCGGGTAAAGCTTTGCCGCCAGTAAGACGGATGCCAGACCCTTGTCGTAGCGGGAATCCGCCTTCGTCAGCAGCCCCTTCGAAAGTTCCACGGATGCTTCATTGGTGTTGCCCTGTTTCAGGAGCAGCAGACCCAGATTGCCGTGGGCTTCGGCGAACGCGTCATCCGATTGGACTGCTTTCCGGTATTCGGCGACAGCCCCGTCGATGTTTCCACCCTTTTCCTCTTTCAGCGCATTAATGAAGTGACTTCCTGCTCCATCCGGGCAGAGCTTCAATATATTTTTTTCGATTTTCTCCCTGTCCTTGTCCGTCCGGGCCGCCGTAAGACCCTCGGCAAGTTTCGCGGCCTTTTCACATGGGTCGGTGTGGCCGAATCCCCATGTGAATCCGCAGTTCATCACGGCGAGAATCGCCAGGACCGGCAAATATTGCCGCTTCCTTTTCCATCCTTTTTCCTGCATCATCTGTCTTCTCCCATGGGGAAAGGAAGCCGGCAGGCTTCCTTTCCCCTATTGCAAAACTTTATTTGGAGACGACCACGAAATCGTCTCTCCTGTTTTTCTTCCAGGCGTCCTCGTTGTGGGACGGGTCAGCCGGTTTTTCCTTGCCGTAGCTGATGGTGGAAAGACGGTCGCCCGCTATTCCCATGGCGGTCAGGTATTTCCTGGCAACCTTCGCCCTTTTCTCGCCCAGCGCCAGGTTGTATTCGGAGGAACCGCGCTCATCGCAATTCCCCTCGATGCGCACCTTTACGCCGGGTTTACTTTGCAGGAACCTGTAAGTTGCTGCGAGAGAGTCGCGGGCAGTAGAGTCAAGGTCGGCTGCATCGAAGTTAAAATAAATACTGTCCATGGTGCTTTTCAGCTGGTCCTCTGTCGGCACCGGCGTTTCCTTTGCCTGCCGATCCTCCAGTGATCCGTCTGGCTGGGCGGGCTTGGACGGCGTGCTCTCGGTCTGCCTGGTCACTGCCGCCTGCGGGACCATTTCGTCCTTTTTCACCATGTCGTTTTTGGCGCAGCCGGCTGCCGACAACAACACAAGACACACAAATAATGCGGGGCGATTGAAAACTCTTTTCATATTAAACTTCCTCCTTTTTCACGCATGAATTTATTGGACTGACTTCGTAAAAACATTAATTTCAAACGATGAAACGATGGATATTGATGCGTACCAGTTATATCTAAAAACATTCATCTCGGAATAAGCCGGCCGTGTGGGCCGCATAGCGCACTGACTATGTACGCCCAGTTGCAGCAGTCCGGTGACAAGGACCGGGTCCGGACCGGGCGGAAAATCGTCCGGCGTTCCGCTCGCCCACGAGGTTTAACCGCGAACGGAGAGCGGACATGTCAGTGAAATTCCATTCTTAGCCGAAATAGATGATTTTGATTGTGGCTAAATCGAAAAGATCAGGAGAGGGTGGTTGGAGAGGCCCTGGCGGGGGCCGAGGCTACGGTGGTGGAACTATTGCTTCGGGCTTCATGATGGAGTGAGTCGACCTGGAATACGACCGGAGCGAATGAGGCCGGATTGCCGCCGGGTGTGAAGAACTGCCCGGATTTATCCAGCCCTTCTTTGATTTCTTTTGCCTGGACTTCAAATACGGCGCGCGGGCTTTGCTTGTTTTTGATAAGCCTGGAGGAATCCGGAATCCTTATCCCAAGGAGCGCGACAAAAAGGGCAACCGTAACGGCAACCGGCAGTACTATTTTGCGTTCTGACAAAAACATTTTCCACCCGCTCATGAAAGATGGAACTTATATCAAAAAATATCTTTTTACAAGCATTTCATTCAGCGGCTCAGAGTTGCCTTTTAATATAAGGATTATCCGTAGGTTATTATTTTCCGGCGATCATGAGAAACACCGGGTACTCTCGCCGTGTCGTGCCGTCACCGTCTTTCACGATCACGGCAGCGGTCGTGTCCCGGACTTCGGAAAACCCGGCGCTTCCCATCATGGCGCCGATTTCCCGCCGGTCGAAACCCAGGTGCGCAACGCCGGTCATGTCGCCGTGGAAACTCCCGTCTTCAGCGTCGAGGTCGGCGATACACAGTCTGCCGCCCGGCGGAAGCAGGCGGTTCAGCTTCCTGAAAAGAGCCTCCACGTCCTGTACGTGGTGCATGGTCATACTGCTCACGATCAGGTGGAATGTGCCTTCGAGCGGCCTCTCATCCGCAGGATCGATCAGGGCCGTGCGGATGTTCGTGATGCCGGCTTCCGTTACCTTCTGCCGCAAGACTTCCAGCATCCCCCTTGAGGTGTCGGCTCCCGTTACGCTGCGAACGTGGGGCTGCAGATAAAGGGCAACCAGGCCGGTACCGCAGCCGTAATCGAGGATATCCATGTCCCGCGATAACCCGGCTTCCCGGATAACAGCTTTTGCCACGTCCGCCGCAAGCTTCACCCGGCGCGGCTCTTCATCCCAGGTTGAGGCTACCTTGTCGAAATCCCGCTTTTCGTCAGTCATCGTGTGACCTCCCGTAATGCCAGGTTGCAATCAAACAATTTCAACACATGTCATGTCGAACAATAAGAGACATCTTTGATAAACCGGTTCAAGATTTCTCGCTGGAGCTGAAAAAGACAATTAATTGAAGCAACCCGGAATAAAGAGTATTTTGACGTTAGGTTATACCAATCTTGTAGCTGTGGAAACAGTTTATTTGCCGGACTTCCTTTCCGTGAGCATCCGCCACGAGTATCCGGCGATAAACCCGCCCACCGCGCCGGCGGCGAGAAAAACGAACAGCAGCAGGTCGCCCTGGTCGGTGTTTATCAGGGGTTTACTTGCCTCCCGGCCGTGTTCTTTCGCGTATTTTTCAACGACCGATTCATCCACCCCGGGCCAGGAATCCTGGCTGAAGGCTGAAGGCTGAAGGCTGAAGGTAAAAATCAGCAAAACAAACAAAAATATTACTATATTACAGATTTTTCCTCCGTATTTAGCCATTCGTCTTCACCCCTTCTTTTATTACTTTCATTTTCACCAGCAGGTCGGGCCTCTTCCTGTACAAAAGGCCGACCATGCCTGCCGTAATCGCGCCTTCGAGTATACCCAACGGCAACTGTGTCGGAATGAAGGCAACGAGTATCTTCCAGAAGAGCGGCAGAAAGGGCGAGTCTCCCCTGATGCCCGAGGCCAGTTCGACGGAAGTGGCAAGGTAGGTGGCCCAGTCGGCGAGGATGCCGGCTGCGAAAGCCGCCACCACCAGGTTCACACGCAGCAGGCGCAGGCCCCGGAAGGCGAAATACCCGGCGAAGGAGCCGACTACTCCCATGGATACGACGTTCGCGCCCCAGGTGGATAGCCCCCCGTGGGCAAGGAAAAGCGCCTGGATAAGGAGAGCGACGCCGGCAATGACGACGCTCGCGAAGGGGCCGACCAGGATCGCCGCGATCCCCGTGCCGCAGGGATGCGAGCAGGTCCCTGCGGTCGGTACCGGTATCGGCATGCAGGAAATGATGAACACCACAGCCGCCATCAGCCCCATCAACGGCTTGGCGGAGAGGTCCACACTCGCCATCTGCTTCACTCTCCGCAAGCCGACGGCCATGAATGGAAACGCGATGATGAACCACAAAAGTGCCCAGTTGAAGGGCAGTATCCCCTCGGAAATGTGCATGGCATATGCGGGTGTAACGGACATGAGCCAGCAGAGCATGACTGCCGGTGGGACGATTGCATTAAATTTCCGAAATTTCATTTTTTAATTTCTCCTGGAGTCAAGGAAGTATATCGCCGAATGGATATCAGCGCTATCTTCCGGACAGGTGTTGAGTGCGGCAGATTGGCGAAACTTGGCTAAAACGAGATTTTTTGCCCAACACGACAAAGTGAATGGGTTTTCTCAGTTGCCTGAAAAACAGCCAGGATGAATTGAATTGTGAATGCGGAAAACGGAGTTGGGCATACAGTGGTACTGGAAAT
This sequence comes from Geobacteraceae bacterium, assembly GCA_035686205.1. Lineage (GTDB taxonomy): Bacteria > Desulfobacterota > Desulfuromonadia > Geobacterales > Geobacteraceae > CAIWTU01. The sequence goes on along the minus strand of DASRZQ010000117.1, from coordinate 3,865 downwards.
TGAAATGATTGTGCATTAGAGCACCTCCCGCGAGATTCAAATGGACAGGTATTCCGGCTTTGGGCATTCTGCTCAACCTACTTGCCCGCCTTCCCGGGATTTCCCCCAGTGGCGGTTTCACCTTGCGGCGAACGGGCTTTCGTTCCCATCACGGCTGCGGGGCAGCGGGGGCTTTTCACCCCTCTTCCACACATCCATCTGTACTGAAATGTTTCTCAACTTTACGTGAAATTCGAGAACATTGTCAACTCGAAAAATTCCATTAATTTGTTAATTGACATACAAAACATGCAATGTTATATGAAATGTGTTACTAAATTAAATTTAGTAACACTATTGATTTTCATTTCTTCATCTGTTTTGGCGCCGTCAGGCGCCCCTCACATGTACCGAGCAGTGATCTGTTATCCGGGAGGGCGAGATATGCACGAATTGTCGATAACCAAATATATCGTGGATATATGCGAGAACAGTTCGGGCGACAGCCGCGTAATCTCGGTGACTCTTGAAATAGGCGATTTGAGCGGGGTCATACCCGAAGCGATAGAATTCTGCTTCGAGGAATGTACGCGCAACACCGCCATTGAAGGGGCGATTCTCCGCATCGAGCGGATTGAGGCGCGGGGGCGTTGCCGGGCGTGCGAGAGGGTGTTTCCTTTGCGGACTTTCCACGACCGCTGTCCCGCATGCGGCGGAGAGGGGTTGGAAATTGTCTCCGGCAGGGATATGCGGGTGAAAGAAATGGAGGTGGAATAAGGGGATTGCCGTGCGGATCACCGTGCCGAACTGGACTCCCGGTCGGCATCGGAACAGGAGGTTGGGAAAATGATCATAGTAACCGGCGGAGCAGGCTTCATCGGAAGCGCCGTGGTCTGGAGGCTGAATCAGCTCGGCACGGATGATATTTTGATCGTTGATCACCTGGGAACCGGCGAAAAATGGAAGAACCTGGTCCCGCTCAGGTTCAGGGACTATCTGGAGAAAGATGATTTCCTCCGGGACGGGCGTCCCAAATTGCCGGGGAACGGACGGGCCGGGATCGAGGCGATCATCCATCTCGGCGCCTGTTCATCCACCACGGAACAGGATGCTTCTTATCTGATCAGGAACAATTTCGAATACACCAGGCAGCTCGCACTGTTCGCGACGGAAAACGGCATCCGCTTCATCTATGCGTCGAGCGCGGCGACCTATGGAGACGGCGCCCGCGGCTTTTCCGACGGAGAGGCAAAACTGGATGAATTGCGTCCCCTGAACATGTACGGATATTCCAAGCACCTTTTCGATGTGTGGGCGAAAGCGAACGGCTTGCTGGTCAGGATTGTGGGGCTGAAATACTTCAACGTATTCGGGCCCAACGAATATCACAAGGGGGACATGCGTTCAGTCGTGGTTAAAGCCTATGAACAGGTCATCTCCACCGGGAAAATACGTCTTTTCAGGTCGCACCGCGACGACTATGCCGACGGTGATCAGAAGCGTGATTTCCTTTACGTGAAAGACGCCGTCGACATGACGCTCCATTTTCTCGATAAAAGGCATATCAACGGAATCTTCAATATCGGCGGCGGCGAGGCGAACACCTGGAACAGGCTCGCGGCCGCGATTTTCACGCCTCTCCGCAGGCCCGAACGGATCGAATATATCGATATTCCGGAGACGATTCGTGAAAGGTATCAGTATTACACTTGCGCCGACATCGCGAATCTCAAACATGCCGGATATGAGAAACCGCCTATACCGCTTGAACAGGCGATTGAAGACTATGTGGCGAATTATCTCGCCTCTCGGAAAAGGCTCGGAGAGGAGTAGCGGCAACGGTTCCTGGATTAGCGCCGGCAGTAATCTCCGGTCAAGCGAAGCCGAGTTGAGAAACAACTTTTTCAGTTGTACCAAAGTAGCACGATTTTTATATTCGTATGCGTTTTGCTCTTGCAATTATTAAAATTTTATGTATAGTGCATCCGTCACGTGCAAAAATTATCAATCCGGAGGTATGACCATGCACATCCCGGACGGCTACTTGTCCCCGCAAACCTATGTACCGTTTTACGCTTTTATCATCCCTTACCTGGCCGTTGCCGCAAGGAAGGTCAAAAACACCATCCGTTCACGGCAGGTGCCGCTTCTGGCATTGGGCGCGGCGTTCTCGTTTGTCATCATGATGTTCAATGTCCCCATCCCCGGCGGCACAACGGGCCATGCGGTAGGTGGCGTCATCGTCGCCATCCTGCTCGGCCCATGGGCGGCAAGTATCGCTGTCTCAATAGCGCTTATCGTTCAGGCGCTTCTGTTCGGCGACGGAGGCATAACGGCCATAGGCGCCAATTGTTTCAACATGGGCATGGTCATTCCCTTTGTTGGTTACTACACTTACAAGCTTATCGCGGGCAATTCGGAAATAACATCCTCGCGGCGCTGGATCGCGGGCGCCGTCGCCGGATACCTTGCGATCAACGTTGCCGCAGTTTGCGCGGGGATTGAATTCGGCATCCAGCCCCTGATAGCTTCGGCTCCCGACGGCCATCCCCTCTACGCGCCTTATCCTCTCTCGGTTGCCGTTCCGGCCATGGCCCTGGAGCATCTGATGCTTTTCGGCTTTGTGGAGGCGCTCGTAACCGCCCTTGTTATTAAATATCTTCAGAAGGCCGATAATGAACTTCTGACTGTTTATGGAGGCGCAAGATGAGCAAAAGCATTTCAACCGTGAAAAAAATGTGGATCGGCCTTGCCGTTCTGGCTCTGCTATCCCCGATCGGGCTTATACTTCCTGATAAATTCAAAGCGGGCTCCGCCTGGGGTGAATGGGGCGCCGACGAGATTGAAAAAATGCTCGGCTACGTCCCGCAGGGCATGAAAAAACTTGCCGAAATGTGGCAGGCGCCCATGCCCGATTACGCCTTCAAGGGTTGGGACAAGCTTGGGCTGGGCATGCAAAGCCTTGCATATGTTGTTTCGGCTGTGCTGGGTATTGCCGTTATCGTGGCCATTATAATGCTTCTTGGCAAAATTGCCTTGAAAGACGATAAATGATTCCCGACTGGCTTGCTAATGACAATATTTCAGTACCTTTGCCAACGCTGATGCAACGGGGCAGGAAAGGTTTCGTTGAGCGAACCGTAGACGGCGTCGCGGCATTTCTCCGCGATGCAATACTATCCGAGGCCGTCGCCAAAAGGCGAGGGCTCTTGCAGGCGCTGGATCCCCGCATAAAGCTCGTTACCCTCCTTGCACTTATTGTCGGCGTAAGCGTGATGAAGTTTCCGGCAACCATCTGGGGGATGTATTTTTTTACCCTTTTGCTGGCTGTTGCGTCCTCCGTCCCTTTATGGTTTTTCGTCAAGCGGGTCTGGTTGTTCATCCCCATATTTTCCGCGGTTATCGTCATCCCGGCACTCTTCAACGTCGTGACTCCCGGCGAGCCGCTCTGGACGGTATTTCATCTCGGCCGAAGCCATGACTTCGGGCCGTACCACATACCGGAAACAATAGCCGTGACCCGACAGGGCGTACTTACGGCAATAACATTCGTCGGCAGGGTGGCGGCATCGGTCTCCCTGGCGGTGCTCCTTATGCTCACAACCAGGTGGAATGATCTTCTGCGGGCGCTGAGTGTTCTTGGAATCCCGAAGATATTCATTCTTACTCTTTCAATGGCGTATCGCTACATCATTCTTCTGGTGAATACGGTCCAGAACATACATATCGCCCGAAAGAGCAGGACGCTTCGTTACGGCGCAATCAGCGCCGAGCAGCGGTGGGTTGCTTCAAGAATGGCGTACCTCTTCAAAAGGACATATCTCATGAGCCAGGATGTGCACAAGGCGATGCTGTCCCGCGGCTTTTCCGGAGATATAAGGGCGCT
>DASRZQ010000116.1:0-22402 GCA_035686205.1 Geobacteraceae bacterium | reverse complement strand
CTTCGTGGGCTCGCCCAACTGGTGGAACACCATTGCACCACCGGTCATCACGTTTCTGACCACGTACGATCTGTCTGGAAAAACCGCGGTACCGTTCATTACCCACGGTGGAGGCGGGCTGGGTCGTGCCGTTGCTGACATAGCGGCGCTTTGCCCAAATTCAACCATTTCGGATGGTCTAGCCGTTTGGGGAGGAGAGGCAAAAGCAGAGCAAAACAAGATAGCGGAATGGTTGCATAAACTCGGACTTGAAGACAGTAAACCTCAATGCGGACTCGAACGTATACCTGCTTGAATTCTTGATGCAATTCAAGCACAAACAACGACAGTCGCAACTGCAGAAAATAGAAATGGCCGATTTCAATTGAAGAAATCGGCCATCTTGATTTTGGCTCCCCAGCGCGGTCTCGAAATGAGAGAAAAACGCTGTCCGTAAGGTCATGTAGTGGTCTTTAAAGAAAAAGAAATAACCCCGAATTGCATTTACCTCCGACTTTACGCGATAATCAGGGACCGCCATTTGAAGTAATTACCTTAAAGGTCCGTCAATCAAGAAAAATCCTGCTATCATGGTGCCCGTTTTTCGTGCAATATGCCTTTTTTAGATGCAGCTCCTCTGGTTAAATTACGGTCATTTACTAAGCATAAATCACGAAACACAAAACTGGCAACCCATTTAACCTTGCGAAATTATTCAGGCATATAATCAATTTTTTTAATCGGCACGAGTTATGTAAGGAAATCTTCATCTACCGCATGACTCCGCTGAAGGCTTCAGAATGCGGTATTCAGATGATCCCGCGGCATTAAAGGCAAAAGGCGATCGAAATTCCGCAAAGTGGCGCATCAGGTTCAATTTTTCGAACCGTTGCGCTTTTTTTATTTACAGTCTCAATCTGTCCGCCCCCCCTGCATAAACGGGAAAGGAGAAAAAGCGATGAAAGGCAAACCAGTTATCTGCGTTGTGGAAATGGAAATCATGGGCATGAACTGCCGCATCCAGGTATACGAGCAGGGCCAAGGCAGGTGCTTCGCCCTGACCCGCTTCAGCGACAACGACTCCATCATCAGCGACGGGGAAAGTCTCAAGGAGGCGTTGAGACTTCATGTGCAGTCTCTCCCCATGGCGATCAGCAGTCGAAGGGGCCTGCCGCGCCCGCAGACAAAAGACGATACCGCCTGGCAAAATGGTCATTGAACAAAAAACCGCGTTTATTCACACTAAGCTCACGCTTGCATCCCTAATGTGAAAAAACGCGGTTAAAAAGTTTCAGGAACAGATCGCTGCCTATTTCTTTTCAAACACGGCGCTGGCGAAAGAATATTCGAAATTCATGTGATCGGTATACGTTCCCTGGAGGATGGCGGCGACATCCTCGGTAAAGACAAGCTCCTCGTCGGTCGGGATGACGAAAACCTTTATTGGCGAACCGTCGGCCGTTATTACGCTTTCCTTTTTCCTGGACATGGCCGCCTTGTTTCTCTCCTTGTCCAGTTCGATCCCAATGGCACCCAGACCGTCAAGCGCCTTCTCACGGAGCTGCCAGCCCATTTCTCCGACGCCGGCTGTAAAAACCACGGCGTCGAGCCTGCCGACCACGGCCATGTAGCAGCCGATATATTTCCTCAAACGGTAGGCTTCGATATCGATGGCGAGCCCGCATATTTTGTCGCCCTTTTCGGCGTTTTCCAGTACGTCGCGGCGGTCCGTGAATTTTCCGGTTATCCCCACAATGCCGCTCTTTTTGTTGAGAATGTTGTCGATTTCCTTCGACGTGTAATTTTCCATCTGCATCATGAACATCGGTATCGCCGGGTCCACGTCGCCGCTGCGGGTACCCATGACCGCCCCCTCGAGGGGTGTGAGTCCCATGCTGGTGTCGATGGATACGCCGTTCCTGATGGCGCAGTGCGATACCCCGTTCCCCACGTGCATGGTAATCAGGTTGCATTCCGCGGGCTTCTTGCCGAGGAGCACCGCGGCCCGTTTCGACACGTAAAGGTGTGATGTGCCGTGGAAGCCGTAGCGACGGACACCGTACCTGGTGTACCAGTCGTACGGCAAGGGGTAAACGTAGGCGTGCCTGGGCATTGTCTGATGGAACGCGGTATCGAAAATGGCGACGTTGGGCACGTCGGGAAGAACGGCCCGAACGGCCTCAATTCCGGCGATATTGGGCGGATTGTGAAGAGGCGCAAGATGCTGCACCGACTTTACGGCATCGATGACATCATCGTCGATCATCACCGATTTGGTGAACTTCTCTCCGCCATGGACAACCCGGTGCCCGACGGCGGAAATCTGGCTTATATCCTTAAGGACCCCGTGCTCCGGGTCCGTCAGCGTCTTGAGGATCAGGTCGAGGGCGATCGTATGATTCGGGCATTCGAACTCCCTGCGATATTTGTCTCTTCCCGGAACTTCATGGACGATAAAGGAGCCACCCACGACTACCCTTTCGACCAGACCCTTGGCGATTACTTCCTTCTTGTCCCAGTCAAACAGTTGATATTTCACCGAAGAACTGCCGCAATTGATGGCAAGGATATCCATTTTCTTTCTCCCTTTTAGTGGTCAGCCAGGCCGTGCCTGATGCGAACATGCGGGTTTCGGTGGGCCTTTTCCGCAAAAAAAGGGGACGAAATAGGCGCATGCTCAAGGCGTGATGATTCGGGACACGACGGCAGGACTTTGTCGGCGGAATTTCCTGCATTCCGCATTTTAGCGATTTTAAAACACGCTAGTATTTGTGCATTGAATTTTCTAGTGTGTTTTATATAGAGTACCACATTATTGTTTGTCAAGAATAATTCGCCGGTCTACCGCTGAACCGCTTGCAGCAGGGAACTTGCAGGCACGACAGCCCAGGGTGAAGTGCGCCGTTGTCGCTCAGCGGCGATTCACCCTGCTATTCGGCCGGATCCGGTTCGGCTTCGGGACATGCGGATCCATTATTTGAGAAACGGCGGCTTGCCTGCCATTCCGGGTATGCGACGGATCAGCCGCTGAACTGGTTTATCCTGAAGTCCCCCTCCGGAAGCTGGGCAATGATTTCCAGATGCCCTCCCATGGCCTGAATAAACACGCATAACGTGCTGACATACATGTCAGGGTTTCTTTCCATTTTGACAGGAGGGGTTACAAAAAAGCCCAAGTACAGACCTGTAGGCATATTTCGCCTACTGAAGGCATGAACTCGGGCTTTCTGTGCTCGTATCGATACGTACAGCAAAGGATCCGATTATCGCATATTATTTAAGTTTGCGGTTTTTAATGTTTTTTTCAGTATCTCCTCGATTTTTTCGATTCTTGTGATCCCCCCCTGGTTGAAGTTGATCCGGATGGATCCGGTAAATTCCTCCCTGATCAACTCTTTTACCAGGTCATTGATTTTCTGTGTTTTATCCATAAATTTCACCGTTAAAGCCGCCGGTTTTACAACACGTTCCCACTTATCGGGAACGCCGGATAACAAAAAAAACGGCTGACGGAGTATGACACCCGCCGGCCGCAGAGAACCGCAGTGTTCACTCCTTTCCAAACACGGGAGGCGACGCTGTTTCCGGCGGCACCCACAGCCCGGCCCCATAGCAATTGCCTCAGGAGATACGGGTCTTAGTTAAATCTTTCTAATTAAATTACTGAATCGTTATATGCATTGGCACATAACCAATGTCAAGAATCAATTTCCGGAGACATGCGATATGCCGCCAGCGCAGCCATCTGGCACAATTGCGCGCCGGCCTGTTATCAGGGCCGCTTGACCCTTTGCCCACCGGCCGCACCCGCGTCCGCCTGCGCGGAATGGTATTGAGCCCCCGAAAGAACCTGAGATTGACTGTTTTGCGCTACCATTCTCCTGCTGCGGACCAAAACCAGTTCGGCGACGATGCTTATCGCTATCTCGGACGGGGTCTTGGCCAGTATGTTGATGCCGATCGGGCAATATATCCGGAGAAGATCGTCGACACTGAATCCGGTGTCCATCAATTCCCTGAAAAGCGCGTCGCGCTTGCGGAGGCTGCCTATAACACCGATATATCCGGCCTTCGTCGCAAGAGCCTGGCACACGATCATCTTTTCGAAACGCCGCTCTCTGGCAAGCACGATCACGTAACTTTCCGCGGGAATCTCAAGCCCGTTGAAACAGTTCTCGAAAGAATTCAGCACAACGACTTCGTCCGCCAAAGGAAAACGCTCTGGCCTGGCCATCTTCTCACGGTCTTCCAGTACGATTGTCCTGAAGCCGGCCCTTCCGGTCAGTTCAGCGACTTCGCGGGCGATATGGCCCGCCCCGAACAGGTAGACCGTTGAAGGGACAGTCCAGGGATCGATGAAAAATCCCTGATCGCCGAAATGCTGCATGACGGGAGACGTGACCGAACGGGCCTTTTCCAGCAGGGCGTGCAGCCATTTGTCGCCGCACGAAAGTCCGCCCAGCGTTGACCCGTTTTCGCAGATGAGGGCGCGTTGCGCGCGGCGCCGCCGCGACGTGTCGGATGACACGGTCGTGATGAGACAGCATTTTATCCCCCTCTGCAGCGCATCCAGCAATTTCCGGTAAATTTGCCCGTTGGCGGAATCGGCCGTAATATGTTCAATTACAACCGTTACCCCTTTGCCGCAGGGGGTCTGCATATTTGTTACGGCCTCACCGGTAAATTCGAGAATGCGGGCACCCGGAGAACCCGATATGAACATTTCGGTGGCCATGGTCAGGGCTTCCTTCTCCAGCACTCCGCCGCCTATAGTCCCATGGAAGTTCCCGTCTGAACAAACCAGCATCTTGGCTCCCGCAAGAAGCGCCTGGCCGGGAGTCCTGGCCACGGTCGCCATAATAATGTTTTCGCCCCTATCCAGCAATTCGCACATTTTCATGACCAGCTTGCTCATTTGCGCTCTCCATATGTCACTTTTAAGCAGCGATCACTTTATACCAGAAATCTCTCATCACCGGTAGACAATCTTCCTGGTTTCCGCGTCCGAAAGGTCTACTCCCAGAAACAGACGATAGAAATCCCTCGTCTCCTTAACAATGTCTATCCTGTATTCGTGCGGATATAAAAGGTTCATAACCCATTTCAGGCCGATAAAACGCATAAAAGACGGGGGCCGATCGAACCAGTTGATCGGCTCGGACGGGATGAGATAAACCCTCTTTTCTTTCACGGCCCTGATTTTTCGCCATATGGGGTCCTGAAATATTTTTCTGAAGAAGCCCCTGTCCATGACCAGTATAACTTCGGGATTGTAGAGAAGCACCTGTTCAAGGGAAACCTTCTCCAATCCGTAGGGATTCCTGGCCACGCATCGATGCACGTTCATCCCGCCCGCCAACCGGATCAGTTCCACGTGCCTCGAAGTGTCGCACTCGGTACTGAGACCGTCAGGCCCCTCTGCGTAATAAACCGATACCTTTTTGCTATTCGGGATTCCTGCCCTGAGCGCGGCCGCTTGGGCAAGTGTCGCACGGGAGTAATCGGCGAGTTTCCCTGCCCGCTCTTCCCTTCCGAGAATCCGGCCCACGCCCAGGAATGCGTCGGGATAATCGGATAGCCTGTCGAGGGTCATCTCGATTACCGGCATATTCATGCCTTTCATGGTTTCATAGACTTTGGTGCTGAGCTCCTGGTCCAGCTTCGACGAGAACACTATGTCAGGATGCGCCGCCAGGAGAGTTTCCTTGTTCGGCGTCTGCCCCTGGCCGAACCACCCTATAACGGGAATACGGGTCACGCAGTTGAACAAATATTTCCTTTCTTTTTCCCTGACCGGAAAGTTCAGTCCTGCAAGCATCGTGGGGTCGATCGCATAGAGGAGATACGTGCCGGAAGGCCCTGTGCTGAAGACTTTCCGCGCGCGGTCGGGCACGTGGAATTTCCTGCCGTAAACATCGGTAATTTCCCTGCCGCCGGCAGGAAGCGAAAAACCTGACACGACAAGAAGTCCGAGGCCGGCCAGTAATAACAGTTTTCTCAAGACTCGCTCCTTTCAGGCTTTCAGGTCTCCGGGGGCACGGGACGACCTTGAAAATCCCTTTCGATACCTTCTCTCTTCACTAGCATTCCCGACATGTAATCGTTGTCATTATGAAACCTGTAAACAATACCTGTCTCTTCGGCCGTACAGCCGAGCAGCAGCTTGATTTCCGCATCGCCTTTCAGCGTATCGGCGGTGCAGGCAATTGCGACGAGTCGCGCCGGCCTCAAAGACCCCCGCCACACATCGATCTCGTTGCCGTCTCCGCCGGATGTGCCTTTCAGATACCCGTAATCAAGCGGATAGACAATCTCCGGGTATCGTGGATGAACGGCGCCCGTCGGCCTGTCGATCACGACTTCATTTTCAGCAACAAGCCTGTCCAATCGTTCCCAGAAGTCCGTCATCAAGTCCCATCCTTAATCAGCGGTTTATTTTCAGCGGTTGATGATCTTCCTCATTTCCGAGTCCGACACTTCAACACCGACAAACAAACGGTAGAAATCCCTTGCCTCCTTGACGATATCAGCCCGGTATTCCCCCGGATACAACCGGCTCATGACCCATTTGAGACCGATCAGCCGCAAGAACGACGGGGGCCGGTCGAACCAGTTGGTCGGCTGGTCTGGAATGAGGTAAACCCTCTTTTGCCGCACTGCCCTGACCTTCCGCCATCTCGTGTCGCTGAACACATCCCGGTAAAATCCCCTGTCCATGGCCAGGATCACATCCGGGTCGTAAAGGAGCACCTGCTCCATGGACACGTGCTCCATCCCGTATAAATCTTTTGCCGCGCAGTGATGGACATTAATCCCGCCTGCCAGATTTATGAGCTCCGAATGCCTTGAGTTGTCGCATTCGGTGCTGAGCCCGTCCGGCCCTTCCGCATAATAGACCGAAACCTTCTTATTCCGCGGCAGCCGGGCCGTAAAAGCGGCAGCTTCGGCAAGCGTGGCGCGGCAATATCCGGCAAGTTTCCCTGCGCGGGCTTCCCGTCCCAGAACCCGGCCCATGCGCAAGAATGCGTCGGGATATTCCGTGAGCCAGAAAATCGAAAGGTCAAGTACCGGCCTTTTCATCATCTTCATGGTTTCAGTTATTTTTGGGCCCATGGGAGTGTCGTTTGTGGACACCACCACCAGTTCCGGGTTCACTTTCACCAGCGTCTCCAGATTCGGCATATTCGCCTGGCCATACCATCCCCCGATAACCGGGAGATTTAGAATGCTCTTGTGCACGAATTTCCGGTCTTTGTCCTTGATCGGAAAATTCAGCCCGGCCAGCATCGTCGGATCGATGGCATAAAGCAAATACGTATTTGGCGGTGAAGGGCTGAATACTTTTCGCGGGTGATCGGAAATGGAAAACTTTCTCCCGTACATATCGGTAATTTCCCTCGCGCCGGCAAAACTTGCCAGACTTAACACTATTAACGAAATTTGAATTACCAGCGTATAAACCTTATTTCGCAATCTTTCCTCCGTACCGCCACTCGTCGCGGCCCCAGATCGGCGACTTGCCTTCCGTCTTCCGCCTTATTCCTTGTGCCGCCGGTTATCCCACCACATGACCGCCCACAGGCACAGTCTTTCATATGGGAGCCACCATCGCCCGTCATCGAAGGAAAGATGGTCTTCCAGGTACGCTCTCAGTTTTTCCTCTTCCTCTCCGGTCAGGCTGTTGAACATCCAGCGCTGGCCAGCCAGGGCTTCTTCGTGATTTGCCCAGTTGTCAGCATGGTATTCGGGGATAAACGCGACGTTGGCATGGATTCCCATTTCGTAAAGCAGGTTGTAGTAATAGATATAATCCGGTCCCATGCTGAATTTCCTGCCTGTCGCCTCGAACATGCGCCGGTCGAAGGGACCGGCGTCAACCATGGTGGATATATAAACCTGTCTCCTTGCGGCATTCTGCAATTTGAGGATCGAGGCGCGCGCATCATCGGCCAGAAGCGAACGCGAGGCGACTGCCACATCGTGCATGCCGATTCCCAGCTCATTCCAGTCGTCTTCCCATCGCCCGTGCACCCGTTTCACATTTTTTATTCCGCGGTCCAGGCATCGCTCAAGGAGAACGGCGAGCATGCTGGTGGAGAAATCGACCGCCGTAACCGACTTTACCTTCGCCGCCAGCGGAACGGCGAGCGTACCGCCTCCGCATGCCATATCCAGAACTGTCCAGTCGGGCTCGGGGTTCATGATCTTCAGGAATTTCTCGGCATACCCCGTCCTGGCGGCAAATTCCGTAAATGATTCGGCTCGACCGTCCCAGAAATGAGGGTCATTGACCGGCGCCGAGCGTTGAGTTATAAAGCTTTTTCCGTTTTTGCCACTGATCATTCCTTCAAGGTCCATCTTTTTTCCTTTCGCTTACAAATCTTGGTCAAGCAATATTGCCTGTCGTTGAAAAAGAGCTGCCGGCCTGGGAGTGAACCGGCAGCCGATCACACCCATTTCTGGAGGAGGAAATGGACGTGCAGTGCAACATTAAATCCGTGAGAGTTCATTTCCGGAAATAAATCCAGAAGCCGCTGTCGTCTTTTTTCATCTCGAAGCAGGAGACCGCGGAAGTTTCGAGAAATCCGGCAAAGGCGCCGCAGGCATCCTTGCCCGTCAGTCTGCCGGCCTTGTTCAGGCCCGCGCAGTCCCTCTCCTTCATCATTGCCTCAACCCTGGCCTTCAGCCTGGCAGATCCCATCCCCCCGCCGACAAATGCCGCCCCCCCGGGGCGAAGAACCCGGTGGATCTCCGCGAACGCTTTCTCCTGCTTTTCCCAGAAAAACAGCGACCCCCTGCTCACCACAAGGTCAACCGACCCGTCCGGCAGCGGAATGTCATGCACGTCCGCAACCAGGGTTTCGGCCCTGTTTCCGACACCGGCGTCGACTATGTTCCTTTCGGCAATTGACAGCATTTCCCGTGACTCGTCGAGAAAACAGACATCCAGAGCGGTTTTCGCGGCCAGGGCGATCCCCAGGTAACCGCCTCCGCAACCGACATCCAGACACTTGCCGGACATAATTCCCGTCTTTTTCAGGATTATGTCAGCAATAACCGGGTAAACCGGCAAAAACACCGTTCTTGCAATCTGATCAAATTCCGCGGCATTGATTTTCATTTGGACACCTCGTTACGGCAACACCGGACGGCATGGCACGCAGAAAATTCCCGCGGTCATGTTGTCCGGAGTAATACCTGAAAGAAACGAAAGTAAATTTTTATACCTTTCAGCAACAGGAAAAGGCGGCTGCCGCCGCGAAAGCCGGCAGCCGAACAGAAGCAATGCAAGGAGGAGATCGAATGCATTTTTGATTGCTTCTTTGAACAGATATGAACTTCTCTCAAACCCGTTGGGTCAGAATTTCGCCGTTATGCCACCGAAAATATTTCTGCCGGGGGCCGGGAATCCGTACTGTTCCTGGTAATATCTGTCGCAGATGTTATTAAATGCGATATACGCCTCGTAATGCTTGAGGAACGGCTGGGTAACCCGTGCGTCGACCGTGAAATAACCGCCTACCCTCTGGGTCTGCTGTGTCGGGCTTGTCGGCGTCGGCAACTGGGTGTATATGCCGCTCAGGAGAATACCGTTCAGGTCCAGGCGGGTCCTTGTATAGGGAACGATATACGTCACGCCCATATCCAGCTTATGCTCCGGCACATTGATCAGATTATCGGTCACCCTGTTATCGCTTTGGTCCGAACCGTTGTTATAGTTGTACGCCAGCTTTACAGTGAGGTCCGGCAACGGGTAGAACTCGGTAATGGCTTCTACCCCGTAAATCACGGCCTCGCCGAGATTGGTGAAAGGCTGGTGGGGTCCGGCGGTCTCCTGGATTATCATGTCGGTGATATCGTGGTAGAAAAAGGCCAGTTCGCCATACATGAAATCCGCGAAAGAACGTTTCACGCCAATGGTCGAGTTGATGGCGGTTTCCGGTTGGAGGTTGATATTGCCGGCCTTACTGTCAAACAACTGGCGCAGGTTCGGAAAACGTGTTTTCCGCGCGACCGAGGCGAACAACTTCGTCGAGTCCGGGAAGGCATACGTCGCGCCTATCATCGGGTTGAAAGTGTCCTGCGCGGACCCCGTCTGCAGGTTGGACTGGTTGATGAAAGCACCTGTGGTTGTGTTGGTATTATTCTGGGTGGCCTCGGTCACCTTGAACCAGTCGTAGCTTAGCCCGACAACGGTCGTGAAGTTCTTTCCCGCATGAAGCTCATTCTCGATCCCCGTCGAGCCCGTCCAGGAAAAAAAATGCATGAACGGCAGATAGAGATCGGCCCGCTGCTTCTGGGAGTCACCCCGGTAGTTGAAGGCGAGTCTTACGGTATCCCATTGGACCGGCTGGTACTGGGCAATGAGAGTCCCACCTGCCGTGTAGTCATAATAATTGCTCATGGAAGTAGCATTATTGAAGTTTTGATCTGAATACGAAGTCATCCCGTCCACATGGTTGTGATAGAAAGCTTTGGCGCTGAGGGTAATTTTGTCCGCCACCTTCTGCTGTCCGCTCAGGTCCATGCCCCAGTCGTCATACCGGTTATAACGGAAAAAATTGGAGAAGGCCGGCCTGGTGGGAAAAACGTTTACGGAATAGATGTGAGGAGGTATCCCGTTATCCTTGGAGAGATAATAGAGATTGACGAAATATTCGGAATCCGGCGTGGGGGTAATGCCGAACCTGCCCCAGAAATTGTCCTGATGGAAATCGGACTGATTGCGGGTGCCACCGTCTTCGAATACCCCTTTGGTCGTGGGTCCGGGCTTGTTGACAATGGTTCCCACAACCGGCTGGAAATCATCGGACATCCGCCAGCCGTGCTCCTGTTTGTGTTCATAATTGAGCCAGTAATTGAAGATTCCCGTTTTCATGCCTTGCGAAACCGATGCCTTGTAGTAATCGACCTGTCCCCCCTCCCCGTTGATTGAAAGATACGGCTTTCCGGCAGCGGATTTCGTTATGATATTGATGACGCCACCTTCGGCGTTCGTTCCGTACAGCACCGACGCGGCCCCCTTGATGACCTCGATCTTCGCCACGTTGTCAATGGGAAACTGGCTCAAATCAAGATACCCGAAATAGGTCTCATAATAAGGGACGCCGTCGACCATTATCAGTATCCTGCTTTGATCGAAAAAGCCGTGAATATATTCGTTCGACTGACCTTTCGCCCCTGTGCTCACCGCCATCCCCGGAACATGCGCAAGAGCATCCGCGACCGTTCTGCTGTTTGTAGCCTTTATGTCCTCGTCTGTTATTACATTGGTCAGGGTCGTTTCCTGGGCGGCCGACAATTTCCCCTCTTTTACATACACATCTCCGAGCGAATACGCCTCGTACCCCTCTTTGCCCGGTTTTTCATCCGCAAAAGCGAATGAAGAAAAGGTAAAAATCGCAATACTCCCCAACAGAACCGCTTGTCTCTTCCTCATAAATGCATTCCATCCTTTCTCCGATTTAATAAAACTGGACACATCCGCACAAAAGCTCCCATATATTACATGCGGACTACAAAGCACCTCCGTGGTTGTCGGCATCACATCCCTGCCGGGAAATCCGCTGAAAAGTACGGGCTTCGCTGGGCCTGTCCCGCGGTGACAAGGGGCGAGGTGGGCGCACGGTTTCAGCAAGAAAAAAGGCCGTCGGGATATGGACACCCGACGGCCTTGAAAAACCGCAGTGTTCACTCCTTTCCAAAAACGGGAGGCGACGCTGTTTCCGGCGGCGCCCATAGCCCGGCGTCCATGGCATAAATGCTTTAGGACGGACGGGTCGGAGTAAAATTCGAATTATTGTATTTTGCGAATTTGTACTATCTTTTTACTAAATCCGGCTTTGACAGATCAAAACCGAAATCTTTTAGCCACGGATGCATACGGATAGACACGGATAATACCCTAAACTCAAAAGCGTTTTTCTGTTTCGATTCACAAAATAATTGCTTTATCCGTGTAAATCCGTGTGCATCCGTGGCCAGACAGGGGTTTTCAGGAATTTCTCTTTGCAAAGCAGCACGAATGGTACCAATTAGTTCAAGGTAATTCACTCCAGTCTGTAAATAATCGGCACATGCAGCTCGGCTTTTACCGGCGGCCTTGGGAACGGGCTGACCGCCTTTATCGTCGCGATCACGTTGCTGTCCAGCACCTCGAAGCCCGAGCTTTCCACGATTTTTTCATTGGATGCCCGGCCGTTTTCGTTGATCACGAACGAAACGACCACCCTGCCGCTCCAGCCCATTCTCCTTGCCCGTGACGGATAGTTGATGTTCCTCTGGATGATATCCTTGATATAGGCAAAATGCTCCTTCAGGTACCCGTTTCTCAGCTGCTCCCTTGAGTCCCCCGCTCCGCCGCTGCCTCCAACGCCGGCGGCAATCTTGCCGCCTTTCCCACCGGCCGCGGCTCCGTCACCGCCTCCGGACGACAATGACGCGGCAGCAACCGGCAAGGACGCTGAACCTTCAGGCCCCCGCGCCGCGACAACCGGGGTTTTCGCGCTTTCCATGGAGCGCTCGGGCGTCCGCTCGGGAACCTTTTCCGTGAAGGCCGCGGGTTCCGACCGTACAACGGTCCGTTGTTCATTCAATGCCGGTTTGCGCCTCCCGGCGGACTTCCGCGGAGCGGGCATTTCCGCTTTCGCCCCGGATGACTCCCCTGTCGGACCTCCGGGGGAAACGGTCAAATCGACGACAATCGCTTTGACGGGCTCAACAAAACAACTGCCCATAAAGTAAATGAAGCAGCCGACGATGGCGTGCAACATTATCGAAAACAGCAATGATATCTGCTGTCCGTTCATCGCCCGGTTCCCCCCTTACGCCATTGCTTCAACCTGGATTCGTCATGCAGGCACTCAGCAGCCGGTTTAATGCATCCGGGTCTTCGGCCATTACTGTCTTCGCTTTGTAAAGCCCCCATTTCCGGCGCACCGGTTCAAGGCAACTGTTCCTTACCACCCAGACATGGACCGGGCCGTCAAGTTCCAGCAGAGGATCGAGGCAGGTCGCCCAGCCGAACCCCCTGCTTTCAAGGATGCCCACTTCGTCTACCATCACGAAATCGGCCCCGGTGCAACGCTCGGGGGACAACGCTTTCATCCCGGCGGCCAGTCCTGCGTCATAAAAAACATATGGGATGCCGTTGCAGGTATTGCCGTCGGGGACCCTTCGTGACAAAGGGGTTATACTGTCGTCCGCAAGGTCTATAAGGTCAAATCCGCTTCGCGCGCCGTTCTCCAACAGGCCTCTGGCGATAATACCGGAAACTTTCAAACCTTTTTCGCGCAGAATGCAGGCAAGGTCGGCCAGCAGGGATGACTTGCCGCTCTGCACGGGACCGGTCACGATAATGACTGATGGAGCATCATGCCCATGGTGTGGTTCTTCCGTCATTTCCTGAACCTTGTCACCGACTCGATCCCGCCGATTTTATGGTAGAGCTTCACCCCCTGGGAAACACTCTCGAAAAGCCGGCCGGAATTGACAACCCTGATACCGGCGAGGACATCTGCGCCGAAATCGAACAGAACATCGCTCATCGGGGTGCTCGGACCGAGGATGACGGTGATTCCCTTGCGGGAAAGCTCAAGGAGCCTTTCCATCGATTTGTTGATCAATGTTGTTGCGGTCAGTATGACAAGGTCCGACTCGGGGACGACCTCTTCGGCGGCAAATGAAGGCAGCTCATCACCGACGGGGTTCATCTCCAGGAGAAATGCTCGCTTGGCGGTTTTCAGGATTTCCGGATAGAAAGGAAACCGTCCTATGCAGGTAACCGTTTTGCCCGGGGCGGTGTTCAACAGGAAATCCACGACATTCACCCGGTCTCCGGCCGGTTCGATCAACGAACAGAGAGCCGCCAACCCCAGGCAGGCGTCCAGCTGCTCCCAGCTTCGCAGACGTGAAGCAATCTCCAGGACATCCCTGCCCGCGATATTGCCGGCGTCTTCGAGTTCGGCGCCTTCCCTTCCCCTCAGGGTGTGGGCCATCCCCGTGCCGCTGCTCGTGACGCAGGTCCAGTGGAGACCCACCAGGCATCCTTCTATAGCGTAATCCTTGCCGGAAACGCTTTCCAGAAGAGCATCCACCAGTTTCATGCAACTGATTCCTCTCCGGCTTCGTAGTAGGAGCCAAAAGCACAAGCCCTGCACAACGGGCCTTTTCCGTTGTCCGGATCCGTAAGGTCTTTGCCGTCAAAGACTTTTTCTCCGCACCTGACGCATTTTACGATCCTTTCGGGCTTTCCGGGCAGCTCTTCCTTTTTCAGACGTACCTTCACCTTCTTCCAGATCAGGAGATCGTCATCCGGAATCCCGAGAACACGCTCCTTCGCATCCTCTTTTCCCTCTTCGCCCGAATCGAACGGCTTCAGGCTGACACGCCAGGCGATGTCCTTTTTCAGGTTGATGAAGGTCGCGGCCATCCTCCCGTAGTCGACGAATTTCAGGTTCCTCCTCCCCAGGCGCGTCCCGGTCGCCATGAGAACCGCGTCGGCGATGCACCGGTCGTTTTCCACGAATACGATAAGATCCTTCAGTTCCTCGGGTGAAGCCAGTTCAAGTCCCTTTTTGGCGATTCGCACCCCCAGGGATTGCCCGGCGCAATAGTGGCCGTGATAATCTATGCAGCGCTGCAAAACTTCACGTACGTCAGTAATGAGCATCGAAAACTCCTCCTCTCAGTTTACGCATCTTATTGTCGGCTTCTTCATCCTGCAGTTGCCCAGCCTGCCCGGAACGCAGACCCTGAAATTTTCCTTCAGTGAATGTATGTCAATCTCCCTGCCGTACAGGGCATAAAGGTTCTCGCTGGTGATCGTGTCCTCGGGCCCGCCGCTGGCTATGATTTCCCCCTGTTTCATCATTATCACCCGGTCCGCGATCCACAGGGCATGGTCGGGGAAATGCGTGGACTTGATGAAGGTGTACCCCTCGCGGGACAGATTGATCAGCTCTTCGAGCAGCTTGATCTGGTTGCCGTAGTCGAGCCCGTTGGCAGGCTCGTCGAATATGAAAGTATGCGCCTCCTGGGCCAGGGCGCGGGCGATCAGGGCCAGCTGCCGCTCGCCTCCGCTCAGTTCGGTATAGGGCCTGTCCTCAAGGTGGAGTATGGAGAGCTTCTCAAGCGCCGCCCTGGCCAGTTCCATGTCGCGGTTGTCGTACCGGGCGAAAAACGACTTGTGC
Organism: Geobacteraceae bacterium; assembly: GCA_035686205.1. GTDB lineage: Bacteria > Desulfobacterota > Desulfuromonadia > Geobacterales > Geobacteraceae > CAIWTU01. The sequence continues at coordinate 7,232 of DASRZQ010000116.1, read as the reverse complement.
GGCATCCTCCCCATCAGCACCACATCCATCACCCGGTAGGCGAACGAGGCACGATGGAACTGGGGGACATAGGCGATTTTCCTCGCCAGCGTTTTCTGGCCCATGGCGGATATATCCTCGCCATCGAACAGCACCTTTCCCGTCTCCAACCTGTTCAGCCCGAGCAGGACCTTCAGCAGCGTGGTCTTGCCGCAACCGTTCGGCCCGAGGAGGGTTACTATCTCGCCTTTGCCGACGGCCAGGGAAACATCCCGCAGTACAGCCCGGCCGGTGTACCCGAAAGTGACGTTTTCCGCCCGCAGCAGCATGTCATCCCCATCCTTTCCGCGCATTCTTCAAAACCAGTGCAAAAAACGGGATACCCACCAGCGAGGTGACTATTCCGAGTGGGATCTCTACGTTGAAAAGCAGTCTCGACACATCATCCACGCCAACCAGGTAAAATGCGCCGATCAGCGCGCTGACCGGCAGCAGCAGCCTGTTGTCCGGCCCCACCAGCATCCTCGACACATGGGGGATGATCAGGCCGACCCAGCCTATCATGCCGCCGACCACCACCGTCATTGCGCTTATGAGTGTGGCGAAAAATATCAGTGTCATGCGAATGGCGGCGACATTTACACCCAGCGTCTTCGCCTCGTCGTCCCCCATGCTGAGGATATTCAGGTAAGGCGAGAGAATTACGATTACAAGCACCCCGATGCCTATCGGAATCGATGTGAAAAGCACGGTATTTCCATCCGCCATGGAAAGCCCGCCCATGAGCCAGTTGACGATTGCCGGGAGCTGGTTGTACGGGTCAGCCACGTACTTGACGATTGAAAGCAGAGAAGTGAACAGGGCGCCGCTGATTATACCGCCAAGGATCAGCATCAGCAGCCTGTCGCCGCGGTATAGCCTGGCAATGCCCACGGAAATCAGCACGGCGACAAAACCGAACAGGAAGGAGCTCGACTGGACCGCGAACCAGTTGTGGGAAACGATCATCCCGAGGGCGGCCCCGAAGGAAGCGCCGGACAGGACCCCGAGCAGGCTCGGGGAAACGAGCGGATTGATGAACATGGACTGGAACGACGCGCCGGAGACGGACAGGGCAGCGCCGATCAGCACCGCGGCCAGGATCCGCGGCAGCCTGATATCGACAATGATGTTTTTGAACAGCTCGTATTTCTGTCCGTCCATCGAACCGAAGCCGCACGATGTGGAAAGGAAGCCGAAAATTTCTTCCAGGCTCAGGGGGTACTTGCCCAGGGTGAGCGATATGATTACCGACGCAACCAGAAGAAAAAAGAGACCGGGTATCCACGCCGTGTTTTTCACACATGATTTCAATTGCATTTAATCTCCCGCTCAATGAGGTCCATTTCAATGCGCACCGATTCTATCTACTCACAGATCATGCACCGGCGATTCATGGTTTTTCGCATGGAATGGATAAATTTTTGCCGCGGTTCGTTCATCTTCGGCTTCTCCCGACAACAGGCCGCGCTCCGACCTCTTCGCGGCCATATCGACATGACTGGTTTTGCGCCCCGCCTTCATGAACAGCACCTCGTCGGCGAGGACTTTCATTTCTTCCCGGCTGTGGGTGACAAGGACGAAAGGAATGCGCCAGATCCTCTGCAACTGCCTGAGCTCCTGACGCAGGTCCTTGCGCATGGCGTGATCGACGGCCGACAGAGGCTCGTCTAGGAGAAGAAGTTCCGGTTCCACCATCAGCGCCCTGGCCAGTGCCACCCGCTGCTTCTCCCCTCCGGACAGTTCGGACGGATACCGGTCCTGCAGGCGGGTAATTTTCAGCATTTCGAGAACTTCAAGCACACTCATCCGGTACCTGTCCTTCACTTTCATCTTGTGCCTGCCCGGGACGCCATAAAGGACGTTGTCCTTGACGGTCATGTGCGGGAAAAGGGCGTAGTGCTGGAAAACATACCCGGTCCTGCGTTTCCTGACGGGCACATCGATACCTTGAACCGATGAAAAGAAAATCCTGTCCCCGAGTGAAATAGCCCCGCTGTCCGGCCTCACAAGACCGGACAGACAGTTCAGGACGGTTGTTTTCCCGGAACCCGACGGTCCGAACAGCACGAGTATTCCCTGTTCGAAAGCGAACTCAACCTCAACGGTAAAACCGGGAAATTTTTTGCATATCGCGGCATTCAACACGGACGTCTCCTCCTGTGATGAAAGAGCAAACAGGTATGTTTACTTTTTCCCGGCAAGCGGGATGAACCCGTACCCGGAGAAAACCTTCGCCGCTTCCGGAGTCTTCAGGAATTCCATGAACTTCTCGGCCTGCGCGGGATTTTTCGCGCTTTTTACCACAGCCATAGGGTAAACGATCGGAGCGTGTGATCCCTTGGGGGCGACTGCGGCAATGACGGCGCTCTTCAAAGCAATCGCGTCGGACCTGTAGACAAGTCCCGCGTCCACATTGCCGGAATCAACATAGGCAAGCACCTGGCGGACATTATTGGCGTACACGATCCGCTTCTCGAGCTTATCCCAGAGCTTGAGGCTGACCAGGGTCTCCTTGCCGTATTTGCCGGCCGGCACCGTCTCCGGCGTGCCTATGCTGAAGGATTTTGCCTTATCGGCGAGGTCCGCGAAGGTCTTGATCGAATTCTTTTTTTCATTCGCCACGACAAGAACCAGCTCGTTGGCGATCAGGTCCTTTCGCGTGCCCGGAATTATCAGCCCTTTTGCCGCCAGGTCGTCCATCTGCTTCTTGCCCGCGGAGATGAACAGGTCAACCGGGGCGCCCTCTTCTATCTGCTGCTGCAGCATGCCGGAAGCACCCAGGTTGAACCGGATTTCCTCGTTCGGATTTTTCTTCAAAAACATATCTTTCAGCGCCTCCAGGGCTTCCTTGAGACTGATCGCCGCCGAAACCTGGATGGTCGTCTTTCCGGCGGCGATGGCCGGACCCGGAAGCGCCGGAACGGAAATAAAGGCTAATACGGCAAATACCATCGCCAAAATTCTTACGGTTTGTTTCATTTACTCCTCCTTGTCGGGTTTGCCGCAAGCTGCCAGCTGCTTGCCGCTGGTTTTATATTGCGATTTCCAATATCTTTGCAAAATCATTGCCGTTTTAGACGAAAAAGGCCGGCGGAGCGAAATGCTCGCCGGCCTCGTACAAAACGAGCGCTGCATTCACCCCTTTCCAAACACGGGAGGCGCCGCTGTTTCCGGCGGCGCCCACAGCCCGACGCCCATAGCGAAATGCCTTAGGGCAGGCGGGTCGGAGCAATAACATAAATTTTCAATTTCATCCAAATACTATTTTTCGATTCTTTCAGCAACAGTCACAAATCGGCCAATCCACGGATTCCGCCAATTTCTGTATTCATATCCCCGCCCGGTCATTCCTTGTCCCAACAGAATACCGCCCACCGTATTTTACGGCAATAAGACATCATCCAGTGACCGTCGAAGCAGACCAGATGCTCTTTAAGATAGCTTCTCAGTGTCTCCTCTTCTCCGGCGCTCATATCCTCGAACCTGCATTTTATCACCCTGAAGGCGTCTTCCGGGCTTTCGTACGAATTGCGCTCCTGGTAAGCAATGAAGTTGACGCTAGCGGGAATGCCCATCTGGTAAAGAAGGTTGTATATGCAGATGTAGTCCGCTCCGGGGTTGAGTTCTCTTCCAAGCGCCTCGAAAATTCTTCGGTCAAGGGGGCCATCCCCCACGATCGTCGAAAGATATACCCGCTTCCTTGCCGCTTTGTCCAGCTTTGTTATCGCATCCCGGAAATCGGAGGTTATAAGGGATCGTGAGGCAATCGTCACGTCATACTCGCCAATGCCCTTGGCGTCCCAGTCATCTTCCCAGCCGGCATGAACCGTCCGGATGTTGCCAATGCCGCGTTCGGCGCAACGCCCGCGCAACAGATCGAGCATATTGGCCGATATATCCATGGCGGTTATTCTTTTGGCCTTTCCGGCGAGGGGTATGGCAATGGTGCCCGCGGCGCAGCCGACATCCAGCACGGTCCAATGAGGTTTGATTTCGACCAGCCGCAGAAATTTGCCGACATAATCGCTCTTGGATGCGTTGCGGGCGAATGAAGGGGCGCGCTTGTCCCAATACGCTGCGTTTCCGCTCGGATATGATCTTTCTCTTCTCGCCTCCGCGCAGATGCGGTTCCAGTCGATATCACGAAAATTCGTCACTTTTATCCCCGTGTTGATATGCATGTGCAGGCTCTCTCATCCGTTTAAGGTACGGCAGTATGCGGCTCATTCCGTGCTTTCTCGACTGTTCGGCGCAGGGTCTCCATAAACAAAAACCCGCACCAATACCGGTTTTCCGGCATCATTGCGGGTTCCGTTAAGCCTGGCCGTTCACCAGGGGACGAAATAAGCGCACTGAATGTAGAATTATGGTGGCTTGTACTCAAACCCAATTTACCGTACCCGCCTTGTCCCGATCCATGAAAAAAACCGGCGGAGCGGAACACTCGCCGGCATCTCATATCCGAAGTGTCCACTCCTTTCCGAGCACGGGAGGCGATGCTGTTTCCGGCGGCGCCCACAGCCCGATGTCCATAGCTCCTTTGCCTTAGGACGATCGGGTCGGAGTGAAAGTACCAAGTATAATTAACGAGGACGTTATATACTACAACACATAACGTTATGCAATAATTTTTTTCTGTTTGTTAAATATTATTCCTGTCAGTGAAGTTTATTCATGAAAACCGGAGGCGGGAATAGATCGTTTTCAGGCGCCAAACAGCTATCCGCCGTGATTTTTCGTCATCCCGGCCAGCTTTTGCTCCCAGCGCCAGGCGTCCGACACGATTGTCTCCAGATTGTCGTATGAGGGTGACCACTGCAGCGCGGAACGTATCCGGTCGGCCTTCGCCACCAGCATGGCCGGGTCCCCGGGACGCCTGGGGGCTTCCATGACAGGGAAGTTTATCCCCGTTACCTTGTGCACCATATCGATTACTTCCCGTACGCTGCTCCCACTGCCGTAACCCACGTTCAGCGTTGTTGACGGACCGCCATTCTCCAGGTACGACAGCGCGGCCAGATGCGCGCTTGCGAGGTCTTCAATGTGTATGTAATCACGGATTCCCGTGCCGTCGTGCGTCTGGTAGTCAGTGCCGAAAATGGACACGGAATCGCGCAGTCCCAGGGCGGCCTGGCAGCACACCTTGATGAGATGTGTTGCTTCGGGAGTGCGCTGGCCCATGCGCGCCGCCGGGTCGGCCCCCGCGACGTTGAAGTACCGCAGGGCAACATACTTGAGACCGTGGGCGAACGCTGTATCTCGCAGCATCCATTCGCTCATCAGCTTAGATGTTCCGTAAGGGTTGATCGGCTGCGTCGGGCATTCCTCGTCCGCGATTCCGGTCTCCGGCATTCCATAAACGGCAGCCGTGCTGGAAAAGATGAATTTACTCACCGGATATTTTGCGCAGATCCGCAACAGGTTAAGGGTATTCCGCGTATTGTTCGAATAGTATTTGAGAGGATTGCCGACCGATTCCGGAGCGACTATTGAAGCCGCGAAATGCAGGACCGTATCGAAACCGAACCGCTGAAAGGCCGAATCCAGGCTTTCATTATCGCACAGATCACCTGAGATCAGCTCTTCGTTGTGAACCAGGGCGTCAGGGAAGCCGGTGGAAAGGTTGTCATACACGACCACTTTGTATCCGGCTTCGGACAACTGTCGAACGACATGGCTGCCGATATATCCGGCACCGCCCGTAACGAGAATTTTCACGGCACAAGCTCCTTCCGATTCGGGGACCCCCGCGATCTAAGTCAGATGTGAGAAGGAAGACGCGAGACGTGTAAAAGACCGGATCCTTACGTCTTGCGTCTCTCGTCTTAAGTCTTACGTCTTACAGCCTTACATCTTTAAGCCAGCCCCTGTTCTCCAGGTACCAGTCGACGGTACGCCTCAGACCTTCGTCCAGGCCGATTTCGGGCTTCCATCCCAGCAACTCGCCCGCCTTCGTGATGTCCGCCCAGGTTGCCATTATATCCGCTTTATGGAACGGCTTCCCGTCCACCTGCGCTTTCTTGCCGAGGTATTCCTCGATCTTGCCAATAACGTAATTCATTGATATCGGGTTTTTGCCGCCTCCGAGGTTAATTATCTCATATCCCACATTGCGCAACGCCTTCACCGTGCCGTCCGCGATATCATCGACATAGGTAAAATCCCTCGACTGGGAACCGTCGCCAAAAAGCTCTATGGGCGTACCTTCGTCAATCCATTTGATAAACCTGAAAATGCTCATATCGGGCCTTCCGGCAGGGCCGTAAACGGTAAAGTACCTGACTATCGAAACATCAATGCCGAACAGGTAATGGTACGAGTAAGCCATCACTTCAGCGGCCTTTTTCGAGGCGGCATATGGTGAAATGGGGGTATTGACCGGCAGGGTCTCGACAAAAGGCATTTCCTGCCCCGCGTAAAGGGAAGACGTGGAAGCCAGGACCATTTTCATGATGGAATATTTTCTCATCATTTCCAGGAGGTTGAGCGTCCCCTGACCGTTAGTGGTCAGGTAAACATGGGGATTTTCCATGCTGTACCGGACTCCTGCCCTTGCGGCAAGGTTGATAACGGCGTTTATCCCGCAATCGTCAAATACTGAATCGAGGAATTCCAGGTCCTCTATGTCACCCCTGAAAAACCTGAATTCCGGATGCTTCCGCAAATACTCCAGCCTGTGTTCTTTCAGGGAAACATCGTAATAGTCGTTCATGTTATCCAGACCGACAACCCGAAAGCCCTGGTTGAGCAGAATCTGCGCCGTTTTCCAGCCAATGAAACCGGCCGCGCCAGTGAGCAATATTTCATCCATGGTTATCCCGCACTTTCCTGAAATAAAATGAACCTGACATTCCTCAGGCTGTTCCGTCTATTTCATCATTGATACCAGAAAAAAAGATGATTGCACTATTATTATCCTAGAAAAAGCAGTTTCTCGCAAAGACGCTAAGGACGCAAAGTAAAATCAGGAAGTTATCAAGGTGAACGAATTACCCAAATGGTTAATTCATTATCTTTACAAGCAGTTGAATTTCTTAGCGATCTTTGCGCCTTTGCGCGAGCAAATGCCGTTTTTGATATGGTTGTCAGTTGTCAAGAAGATAAAAAGTTCCCTGTTCGCTTTTTTAAGCGGTTATGCAGCGTTCATATTTTCCAGGGCATATGCCGAGCCAGAACCAGTGTAGCGACGTTTGATCATTCTGATATACGCG
>DASRZQ010000115.1:0-4680 GCA_035686205.1 Geobacteraceae bacterium | reverse complement strand
CCGTACGGGTCAAGGAGCACCTTTTCCGCGTCGAAACGGAATCCGCTCCTTGGGTCGAAAGGGCCGTGGGCACGGAAACCGTAGATCTGTCCGGGCTTCAGGCCGGAAACGAAAACATGCCAGTAGTGATAAGTTTTGTTCCTTGCCGGATCCAGCGTAATGACCCTTGACGGCCGCGCCGCGTCGGCGGTGTCGAACAGGAGAAGTTCCATGGATGTGCAGTTCTTCGAGAAAACGCTGAAGTTCACGCCTTCACCGCAGATGGTCGCTCCGAGCGGATGACTTCTTCCGGGTCGGACAGTATGACCGGCATTGTCGTTTACCCGTTTTTTCGCCATTTTCAGGTCACCGGCTTTACCTTCCAAACCTTCTCGCAGTATTCCCGGATTGACCGGTCCGAAGAAAATTTTCCCATCCGCGCCACGTTCAGTATGGACATTTTCGTCCACGCCTTTTCGTCGAGATATGCCGCCGACACCCTGTCCTGGCAGTCCACGTACGACTGGTAGTCGGCAAAGAGCATGTAATCGTCCCGCTGCATGAGCGAGTCGACGAGCGGCGCGAACAGCCGCGTGTCGCCACGGGAGAAATGCCCAGAGGAGATGAGATCGACCGCCTCTTTCAGGGCCGGGTTGGACTCGTAATATTCTCCCGGGCTGTAACCGCGCGCCATGAGTTCGCGCACCTCGCCCGCCTTAAGGCCGAAGAGGAAAAAGTTCTCCGGACCGACCTCTTCGCGTATCTCGATGTTGGCGCCGTCAAGGGTCCCTATGGTCAATGCCCCGTTCATGGAAAATTTCATGTTGCCGGTTCCCGAAGCCTCCTTGCCGGCCAGTGATATCTGTTCGGAAAGGTCCGCCGCGGGATACACGCGCTGCGAAGTCTTCACGTTAAAATTCGGCAGAAAGGCAACTTTCAGCCGGCCGTTGACGTCGGGGTCATTATTCACCACTTCGGCCACCGAGTTGATGAGCTTGATGATCAGCTTGGCCATTATGTATCCGGGCGCTGCCTTTCCGCCGAAAATGAAGGTTCTCGGGACGCAGTCCAGAGCGGGGTCGCGTTTGAGCCGCAAATACAGGGTAATAATATGCAGGACATTCAGGTGCTGGCGCTTGTATTCGTGCAGACGCTTCACCTGGATGCTGAAAAGCGAATCCGGATCGACCCTGATCCCGGCCCGGCTTTCGATAACGGCGGCGAGGCCACATTTGTTGTCCCGCTTTATCCGTCGCCATTCCTTCCGGAACGAGGTGTCACCGGCGGATTTTTCCAGCCTTCTCAGTTCATCCAGTCGCGTGATCCAGCCGTCGCCTATAACCCCTGAAATGAGCGCGGAAAGCCTCGGGTTGATGAGCGCCATCCATCGGCGCGGGGTAACTCCGTTAGTTATGTTGTGGAATTTCCCGGGGAACATTTCGTGAAAATCCCGAAAAATGCCCTGTTTGAGGAGCTCCGAGTGCAGTTCGGCGACACCGTTCACCGCGCAACTTCCCACGCAGGCAAGGTTGGCCATGCGAACATATCTGCAGCCCGATTCGTCGATGATCGACATGCGCGCGACACGCTGCCCGTCGCCGGGAAATGTTTCACGTACCCGGTCGAGGAAGCGGCGATTGATCTCGAAGATGATCTCCAGGTGCCTGGGGAGTATCTGCCCGAACATTTCGAGAGGCCACTTCTCCAGCGCTTCCGGAAGGAGGGTGTGATTGGTGAAGCCGCAGGTTTTCCGGGTTATGTCCCAGGCCTTCTCCCACTCCAGGTCGTGCTCGTCCAACAGGAGCCTCATCAGTTCGGCGACGGCGACGGACGGGTGGGTGTCGTTAAGCTGTATGGTGAAATGCCTGCCGATATGCTCGACCGGTTCGCCGTATATCCCGCTGATGCGTATCATGTCCTGAAGAGAACAGGAAACGAAAAAATACTCCTGCACGAGGCGCAGTCTTTTGCCTATCTCCGGTTCGTCATTGGGGTAGAGGACCTTGGTGATCGTCTCCGATCTCATTTTTTCCTCGACGGCGGCATAGTAATTTCCCAGGTTGAAATCCTGGAAATCGAAAGACTCCACCGCTTCCGCTTTCCAGAGACGAAGGGTGTTGCAGCTGTCGACCCTGTAACCCGGGATCGGTGTGTCAAAAGGAATCCCCTTGACTACCATGCCGGGAAGCCACCTCACCCGCAACCGGCCCTTGCCGTCGTCGTAACGCTCCGTGCGACCGCCGATTCCCACCTTCCGGCTCAACTCGGGGCGCTGTATTTCCCACGGGTTGCCCAGACTCAGCCATTTATCGGTTACCTCTACCTGCCAGCCGTCGCGTATTTCCTGGTCGAATATTCCGAAATCATACCGTATCCCGTAGCCCAGCGCGGGGATTTGCAGCGTTGCCAGGGAATCCATGAAACACGAGGCAAGCCTCCCGAGCCCTCCGTTGCCGAGCCCGGGCTCCTCTTCCTGCTCGATGAGCTCCTCCAGTCTGAAGCCGAGCTTTCCCATCGCCTGCCGCGCCTCGTCATATATGCCGAGGTTTATCAGGTTATTGCCCAGGTGCGGCCCTGGAAGGAATACTGCCGACAGGTAGCAGACCGCCTTGAGATCGTCTTTCCTGGTGTGTTCCCTGTATCGCTGGATACCGGCGACCCAGCGGGCCAGCATCCTGTCGCGCACCGTATAGGCAAGCGCCATATACAGGTCGTTTTTAGTGGCAAGATCGGGAATCCTCCCCTGGGCATAGTAGAGATTGTCGAGAAATGCCTGCGCGATTGATTCAGGAGTAAGTCCGGTGCGGATGTCCTCGCATTCGGTTTTAGTGTTTCCCGCGGTCTTTTTCTTCACGCATTTCCTCCGATAACCATGTTTTCCTATTCCATCGGCGGAATGACCGGCAATTCCTTTCCGCTTTTAATAATTTTGACCCCCTCGTCAAACCTTTCGTAAAACCTCGGGACGGTCAGGTGGGTAAATATGTCACTCGCGACCCTTCGCATTGATATGACGGTAAGCTTTGTATGTCCGGGATCCACGGGTTCGATCCAGACCCCCATAACCGAACCGAAGGCCACCATCTTCATCCCCATGCCGGCAATCACGTAATTCTCAACATGGTTTTCCTGGATCGGGTCTGTTTTTTCCCAGCGGAAAACCGCCCTTGTAATATCCCAGGCCTGTTCTTCGTCAACCGGGTAGACTTTCGTAACACCCTCTTTTCCGGAATTTCTCGCTTTAATCACTTCATCGGTAAGCTCCTGCATGCTCGCGCAGCCGCTCATCAGAAAAATCACCGACAGCACAATGATCAGATACCTGCCCATAAGTCCATCCATTGCAGTCCCCGGTTAATCCGGAAAGTGAGATACTGGTTATTTTTGATGTTCACGGAGGATTGAAAGGCAACTGTCTGCCGCTTTTGACAATTTCTACCCCCTTCCTGAATTTGATGATGAAATCCGGTTTTAACTTATCGTGAAAAGTCTCCATTTTGGTGAAATCATTCTGGCTTACCTTCCCCTTGGTAATAATCGTTACCCGGGTGTAATTTTCCCTCACAGTCTCTATCCAGACACCCACCTCGGCCCGGCAGGCGCAGGTCGATGCCCCTATGCTGGTAAGCATGTAATTCTGGTCCTGGTGATCCTCTATCATATTCGAATGCAGCCAGTGCAGAACGGCATGGGCTATTTCCCAGGCCTGGTCCTGATTGACAGGGTAGACAACAGTTATACCTTCATCCCCGCTCTGCTTTGCATTTAGAACGTCCTGCGGAGAAAGGCACCAGGCGCTCCCGCTGCAAGTCAGCAAAAGGGCCAATGCGATAATCAAATGACCTGTTTTCATGGTTGCCTCGACAGACAGCCTGCCCCGATTTCCACCCGGTCTGCTCCGATTGCTGCAGGACAGGCATGAACGCTTGGTTTCGACTAGCGGCCTTGACTTTTGCTTGCATCCACTTTCATTATACTGTCCGCCATCTCGTTGCCAAGCTTTTGGACCGCTTTTCCCATGGCGGCCACCAGCGCGTCATACCCCTGGCCCTTCACGTCCTCGGTTATGGTCGATTCAGTCGCGAACAGCGGTTCTTCCCGGGTGGGACCTTTCACGAAAACCCCCCAGGTGGCATCCAGGACGACCTTTCCTCCCTGCGTCCCGTCGAACCTGATGACGCTAACCGGGATCCGGTACGCCACACTCGAATCCCCAAGGGTGGTGGCCCCCCGCGGATATACGGCAAAATGCCTTGAATTCAGCCGTTCCGAGAGACCGGCGACGAGAACGCGGGTGATTTCACCATCCAGCGAAGCGCCCCACCGGTCGAACTCGGCAAGATAAATCTCGTTGCCGGCGGAGCGCGTCACGATCTGTTGCCGGTCCAGGTACTCGGGGATTGTGACGGGACCGACCGACACGGCCCTGTCCAGCCCGGTTGCCGCGGACCTGCTGTTTTCTCCGGGCGGAATCAGGGTATAGAATCGAGCTGACGGGCTCGTGCCGAAACATCCGGAAAGAGCGGATAATATGCCGCAGGCGACGGACAGAATAAACATGTAACGTTTTGCTGTCATCTCAGTCTCCTTGGGAAGCCTTTTTTCCCTTCACGAGGGCTTCGGGATGGCGGTCCAGGTAGTCGGCCAGCGACCTGATGGAGCGCGCCGTGGCATCGAGCTCCTTCAGGGTTTTGCTCAGGT
>DASRZQ010000114.1:0-10894 GCA_035686205.1 Geobacteraceae bacterium | reverse complement strand
ATCTAAATAAAAAGCCGGGACGATTTGAATTTGTTTTCACCCCAAAGCATGGCTCCTGGCTCAACCTGATTGAGGTCTTTTTCAGTAAAATTGCCCGCTCACTTCTGAGGTATATCCGCGTCCGATCTAAAGCGGAGCTGGCCGAGCGGATATATCAAGGCATCGAGGAGATCAATCAGGAGCCAGTCGTTTTCCGTTGGCGTTACAAAATGGATGAAATTGCTGCCGTATGATTTATACGTTATTTACAGAACGTTATACTAGTCTCTCACCGGGAGCATCCGGATGAAAAAATCTGATCTTCCGGAAAGCCATGATCAGACATTAATTCTCCCAGCAGGTTTCAGTTTAAAAAATTAATTAAATAGCTTGACTTTAAAATTTGATTATGTAATACACTCAATTATAAATTTTAATCAATAATGTGGAATTTTCCGAAAAGAGCAAACCCGGGGTAACCCAGGGGCGCAAAGCTTAGGGTCCGCCGCGTGCGGACAGCCTGGCTGCCGAAGAAAATATCTCCTACAGCACACCCCACATCTTCGGCACGAGGATTGGGGTTTTTTTATTCCCTTTGTTTTGCCACGTGACGGGGAAAACATTTTAAGCCGGTGGCAGACACTTTCCGCTCTTAGGAAATTGTGCAAATGGAGGATTTATGAGATTGTTCAGTCGTGCTGTGCGAATCACCTTTTTCGCCAACCTTCTGGCATTAGCCGCCATTTCCGCGGCCTTGGCTTCGCCGGGTTCGCTTGACTACACTTACGGAGCGAACGGGCTCGTAAAGACCGACTTCAGTCTCGTGGACGAGGGGGCCGCCGTTGCCGTTTACCAGAGCGGAACCTACGCCGGCAAAACCGTTGTCGCCGGGACCGTTGCCCCCGAAGACAACAGCTGGAACAAATTTGCCGTGGCCCGTTACAACATCGACGGCAGCCTCGACACCGGCTTTGGCACCGGAGGGATGGCAACTATTGCCCTTACAGCCGGAGGATATGACCGGGCAAGCGCGGTTCTCATTCAAAACGATGACAAGATCGTGGTTGTTGGCCAGGCAAACAACGGCCTCCAGATCGGGCTGGTCCGCTACAATGCCGACGGTACCCTCGATACCGGTTTCGGTATCGGCGGAGTTGTCCGACAGGTCATAGGCACGTCATACGGGAGCTGGAGCGGCGCTGTGTTGCAGGGCGACGAGAACATAGCCGTGGTCGGTCAGGTGCAGGATTCGACTTATCCCGATTACATACATTCAGCCCTCGTCCGTTTCAACTCCGCTGGCGCCTACATCAATACCTGGCAGACCGACTTTGCATCCACATGGAGTTATGAGATCAGTCCGGGGGTCTATCAGGATTTCGTCTCATACGAAGGATTTTCGGCTGTTGCGGCACAGTCTGACGGCAAGCTGGTCGCAGTCGGTTACGCCAATACCAAAACAGGCCAGGCGGCAACCATGACCGCTGCCCGTTTCCTTGCGAACGGCGGTCTCGACGCTTCGTTCGGCAGCGGCGGCAAAACGACCGTGTCCTTCAGCACCGATAACAGCGATTATGCCAGCGGTGTCGCAATACAGGGTGATGGCTCAATCGTCATTGGCGGACGGGCAGGTGTCAGCGGCGGAGGCAACGTCTTCGCCCTTGCCCGGCTCACATCCTCAGGCACCCTCGATACCGCATTCAACGGCACCGGAAAAGCGACGATCGATGCCGGCGGGGCCAATGAAGCCAATGCCCTGGCTATCCATAGCGACGGGAAAATCCTTCTGGCAGGCTATACCACGAACTTCGGCGTTGCGCGTTTCAACACGAACGGGACTTCCGACACCAGTTTCGGCACCAACGGGGTCGCGACCGTCGACTTCGGCTCCGATGACCGGGCCTATGGCATGGCGCTCCAGGCCGACGGCAAAATCATCCTGGCAGGTTGGTCCGGCGATGACGGCACCGGGCGGGACTTCGCTCTGGCCCGCCTGAATTCCCAGTCTACGGCCATGCTTTACGGCTCCAGCACGGTCTCCCAGAATACGGACGTTATCTCTCCGGGCTCAACGGGAGACATAATCAGGATCGCGGTAACCACGGGCGGAGACTTATCCCCGCTGAGCGCAACCTCCTTCACCTGCAGTACCAGCGGTACCACGAGCACAGCCGACATAAGCGGCGCGAGATTGTACTATACCGGCACGTCTCCCGCCTTTTCGACCGCGACACCCTTCGGTTCGGCCGTATCGTCGCCCAGCGGCTCATTTACCATAACGGGCAGTCAGACGCTCGCCGAGGGTACGAATTATTTCTGGCTCGCCTATACGGTCTCTCCTTCGGCCACCACGGGCAATGTCCTCGATGCCGATTGCACCAGCATCACCGTTGGTGGCACGGCAAGGACTCCTACTGTAACGGCACCCGCCGGGAGCCGCCAGATATTCAATGTCCTGGCGGTCTATGACGTCGGCAGTCATGTTCCCGAAAATAACGGTGGCACGAATTACCTGACGACCAATTTTGTCGCACCGGGGATGACGGCTTCAAATCTCACGGCCGGAACAGGCCTGACGGAAGACCAGTACTATACCGATACCGGCCTGTATGTTTACACGAACTGGACCACGTCGTCGACCCCTGACCCCAATCAGTATTTCCAGGTCACAATTACGCCGGATGCGGCGAAGCAGGTCACATACGACAAGTTAACCTTTACGGTGGTTGCAGACAATTATGATGGTACTCCGCCTTATTACGGTCCGACGACAATAGACCTGCGCTACAGCACGGACAACTTCGTCTCATCCAACGTCCTTCTCAAGACCCTGACCTGGACCCCCAGCGATGTATTTGAACAGAAGACATTCACGGATGTCGACATCTCCGCTGTAGGCACGCGCTCGGGGCCGGTCACCTTCCGCTGGTACGGCTACAAACAAAACGCTTCGGCCGATTCGACATCCTCCATGGGCTTTGCAAACTGGGTGTCCGGCACTTCAGGCGCCAGTGGAACCGGCTCGAACATAATCTTCAAGGGGACGGTAACAAGTACCGTCACCCCACCTGCCATAACCAAGGGCTTCGGAGCGGCCGCTATTCCGCTGAACGGCACTACCACGCTTACCTTCAACATCACAAACCCGGATGCCAGCGTGACTCAGACGGGACTTGCATTTAGCGACAACCTGCCTGCGGGTCTGGTTGTGGCTTCCACGCCCAACCTGAACAATTCCTGCGGCGGCACGGCGACCGCCGTGGGCGGATCATCCGGCGTAAGCCTCTCGGGCGCGAACCTTGCGCCGGGGGCATCTTGCACGGTATCGGTGGATATGCAGGGAACTTCCGCCGGGGTAAAGAACAACAGCGTTCAGGTAACATCCGCGAACGGAGGGACAGGCAACACATCCAACGCCTCGATCAAGGTGATCTCGCCGCCGACCATAACCAAAGTTTTCGGCGCGGCAAGCGTCCCTCTTAACGGCGCTACCTCGCTTACCTTCACCATAAACAATCCGAACTCCACGACGGCCTTGAACGGCATCGGCTTCACCGATACACTTCCGGCAGGCCTGATCATCTCGACACCCAACGGCCTGACAGGCTCCTGCGGAAGCGGAACAATTACCGCGACACAAGGCACCGGCGTTTTAAGCCTTACGGGAGGGACACTGGGCGCGAGCGGATCATGTACTTTCTCGGTCAATGTCACCGGCACGGCGGCCGGCACCCAGAATAACACCACGGGCAGTGTAACTTCGACAGAAGGGGGGACGGGCGGCACGGCCTCGGCAAGCATAGTGGTTGGAGCGCCTCCTTCAATAGCCATGGCTTTCAACCCGGCATCCATAGCCCCCGGAGAGACGAGCCAGCTCACTTTCACGATCACCAACCCGGCGGCGAATACGGCCGCGGCAACAGGAGTGGCATTCACCGATACATTGCCTGCCGGGATGGTAGTGGCAACCCCGAACGGCCTCGCCAACAGTTGCGGCGGCACGGCTACGGCGACGGCGGGATCTGGAAGCATAAGTCTCACGGCCGGGAACATCGGGATAAACAGCAGCTGCACGGTCACGGTAAACGTTACCGCACAGGGCGGGCAATATACCAACATTACAGGCACTGTCTCGTCTATCAACGGCGGAACCGGCAACACGGCCACGGCAAACCTGAGCGCGACCCAGGCGCCCGCCATAACCAGCGCGAACAACTCTACCTTCACCATCGGCACCGCCGGAACATTCACCGTAACCGCCACCGGCTACCCGGCCCCGACCATCACGGAATCAGGCACGCTGCCGCAGGGCGTCACCTTCAGCGCCGGGGTGCTAAGCGGCACCCCGGCTATCGGGACGGCCAAGACCTATAACATAACCTTCACCGCCCATAACAGCTCCGGCGCGGATGCCACCCAGAACTTCACTCTTACCGTGGCATTCGATCCGGGAAATCCGGTTCTTACCCTATCCACCCTCTCCGACGGCGCGGTCACTACAAACCCGGTCCTGAACATCAGCGGTGCGGTCACCGGCCCCAACGGCATCCAGTCACTGACCATCAACGGCGTCCAAATTACCTTCTCCTCCGACGGCGGCTTCAGCTTCCCGGTCCAGCTCGACCTGGGCGCAAATACCATAACCATTGTCGCCACCGATAACGCGGGCCATCAGAGCACCTCGACCCGGCACATCACCCTTACGCCGACGGCCCCGGCGATCACCTTTATCTCACCGGCCGACGGCAGCACCACCAACCAGAACTCCACGACCGTCACCGGCACCACGACGGCCGGCAGCACCGTAGACGCAAGCGTCAACGGCGGCGCGGCCCAGGCTGCAGCCGTGAACGGCACGGACTTTTCCATAACCGTCAGCCTGGCCTCTGGTCTCAACACCATCGAGGCGACCGCCACCAACGCGGGCGTCTCATCCAGCGCGAAGCTCACCATTATCAGCAACACCACAGGGCCTGACCTTGCCATTACCAGTCCGGCAGGGGATGTGGTCACGGCCGACCAGGCGCTAACCATCACCGGCACCGTAACCACGTCTACGCCTTCTGTCACGGTAAGCATCGACGTTGACGGCCAGACCTACACCCCGGCGGTCGCGGGAGGCGCTTTCCAGCAGCAGTTCACCCTGTCCGCCGAGAAGAATTACAGCATCGTCGCCACTGCCACGGACGCAAACAGCAACGCTGCCGCGGCCCGGCGCAATGTCATCTACTCGCTCACCGCGAGCGGCGATATAAACTGCGACGGCAAGATCGACGTCGCCGACGCGCTCATGGCCATGAAGGCATCGGTCAACCTCGTGACGCCGACCGCCGACCAGCTGAAGCGGGGCGACGTGGCGCCGCTGGTGAACGCAGTGCCGGAACCCGACGGCAAGATTGACATCGAAGACGCCATCCTGATCCTGCGTAAGGCCGTGGGGCTCGGCTGGTAAGAGAATACAAGGAGGAATGTAAAGTATGAAATGGAAATCGATAGCGGGAGTTTTATTGCTGGCGGGGATTGCCGTGCTTTCCGGCTGCGGCGGTGGTGGCGGCGGCACCAGCAGCGGGCCAACCAGCACAACGGCGGTTGTCTCCTTAACCGTCACAAACACGCAGCCGCTGCCGGCACAGATCAACGGGATCCATATCGAGTTCAACCTGCCCGCGGGAGTATCGGTGGCCACGGACTCCGCCAACCCGAACCAGATAAGCTCGACGGCGCTGGTCGCCGGAAGCGCCCTGGACGCAATTCCCGCGGCGGACAAGCTGGTTCTGGGGAGCTATACCGCTAATACGAGGCTGGTGAGCATCTCGGTTTCCGGGACTTCCGGGTTCAGCCCCGGTGAGTATGCCCGGCTGACCTGCGTGGCGGCCCCCGGTGTGACGCTTGGCCAAAGCGCGATCGCGGCGCTCACGTATGCCAACTTCTCCGCGTATTATGTTTTAGGTGCAAATACCACTGTTAACATCACAAGTGATCTGTCTCCGGGCTTTGCGCTGAAATAAACAGAAATGCGCTGATATCTCTGCGATTCCCTGCGTCCTCCACGGTTCAAATGCCTTTTACGGGGCATGACCTTCCCGCCGAATACAGAGCCATTGCAAAGTGGGTAAACCGGGACTCCGGCTTTAAAAAACCAGGCGGCAGTCGATTCCCAGTTTCAGGCATTCATCGGCAATCCCGCGGCCCGTCCGGAGAAAGAAATCGTCGGAAAGTTTGTCCTCCAATTTGTATTTCCTGTAAACCCGGTCGGCATAGTTATAGTTCATACGGTCAACAAGTATGTAGTCGACCTTTCCCTGCAGGGCCTTTGCCAGATGTTCGGCCCCCGGAAGAATGGGCGCTATCATCGCATAAGTCCTGATCCCGGACCGGTGCAATTCGTCAAGCGCTCTCAGTCGGGCTTCAATCGGCGGCGCATGGGGTTCAAACAATTTCCTGACGGCATCGTTTCCTGTGGCAATCGAGAACCCGACTTCGATATTTCTTGCTCCGACGAAAATATCTTTATCTCTCAGTACCAAAGGGGAGCGGGTCTGTATAATGACTGGCCAGCAAAATTGCGCCAGTATCTCCAGGCACTTTCGGGTAAGCCTGTATTTTGCCTCCAAAGGCTGATAAGGATCGCATACCCCGCTTATCCACACGCTACCCGGCTTTTTCTTTGTTATCTCCACAATCAATAAATCGGCGGCATTGATTTTTACATCGACAAATTCGCCCCAGGGTTCACTGTGCCTGGTGAACCTCTTCATGAAACGCGCGTAGCAGTAACTGCAGGCATGCTGACAACCCACGTAGGGATTGATGACATAGTCATAAATTTTTGAAACTGAAAGAATGGTTTTTGACCGGATTTCCTTTATGATCATGACTAAATTCCTGTTACCCTGATTTCGGGAATTTCCATTACCTGAAGCCGTGACGTCTGAACGCCGAGGCAAGCAGAATGCCAGGGTTTAAACGCCGCTGACGCCGTTTCATGCCTGTTACACCGGGTGAACTTCGTCGGACGGTCACAGCCCGCGGGAATGCAAAAAACCGGGGCGTTCCGCGCAGACGAAGGCGTGAAGACGACACGGATTAAGGTATTATACAGGATTAATCAGCAAAGTTGTAATTCTAACACTTACTCCGCAAGTTTTAATAACGCTCGGCATGTGAATTAACGATCCCTTGAAAGCTCGATCCCGGATCCGGACAGTTCAAATTGCGATTGCTTGACTTGTGTCAAAGCTGGAACACGCTTATGCTGGCATAATTTCGCCAGAGAGATGTTACCTGAAAGATATCAGGGTTAACCTGCAGAGTGGAAGTTTGACAAGGTGTCGGAGGAGGTTCTTGACATCCTTGAAATTTAAAGGCAACAATAATATTTTGACTTGGACGTTTCATACTGCCACCACACTTTCGGCCTGTCCCAAAGAGAGGATTTATGGACAATACTGTTACTGTTAAACCGTCGCTGGCAATCGCTATTCTCAAGAGCGGGCTGAGCGTTAATGTACCCATGTTCATCTGGGGACCGCCGGGAATCGGCAAGTCCCAGATCGTGGCCCAGGTGGCCGCCGACCTGAAACTGCCGTTGATCGATATTCGCGCGGTTTTGCTTGACCCCGTGGATTTGCGCGGCGTGCCTTCCGTTGAAAACGGGGTTACCCGCTGGAATCCGCCTATCTTCCTGCCGACGGAAGGAGAAGGCGTTCTTTTCCTCGACGAGCTTTCCCAGGCTCCTGATTCGGTGCAGAGCTCGCTGCTGCAGCTCGTTCTCGACCGCAAGCTGGGCGAATACCGCATGCCCGACGGCTGGAGAATCCTGGCGGCGGGAAACAGGGTGACCGACGGCACGTTCAGCAGGAAGATAAGCAAGGCGCTGGGCTCCCGTTTTGCGACGCACCTGGAACTGGCCGTCGATCTGGACGAGTGGTGCGCCTGGGCGATCGACAACGATGTGCCGACGGAAATCATCAGCTTCCTGCGCCTGAGGCCCGACCTGCTTCACCATTTCGATCCCAAGGCACAGGGCAATTCGTTTCCCTGCCCGCGCGTCTGGGCGAACGTCGGCCAGTTCATGGGCAAACTGCCTCTCGAAGCGGAACTACCGTTTTTTTCAGGGGCGCTCGGTTTCGGCCCGGCCGCTGAATTCACTTCATATCTGCAGACCTATCGCGACCTGCCGGAGATGGAGTCCATCATGCACAACCCGGACACGGCTGACGTACCCCAGGAGCCATCCGTGCTCTACGCTCTTTGCGGGGCAATGAGTCGCAAAGTGACATCGGGCAACGTTTCATCGGCATTTCGCTACATGAGGCGACTGCCATCGGAGTTTCAGGTCGTCTGGCTGCGCGACACTCTGCAGGCCGAGCCCACGCTTGCCACAACCACGGAATTCACCGATTGGGCCAAAGAAAACGCCGACCTGCTGCTGTAAGCGATGACGGAAAACGCAATGGAAAAAAACCCGAAACTGGCAAAAGCAATGGCAAGAACGGTGCTCGATCACCCGTTTTTCGCCACCATTCTGCTCGACATGCGGCTGCGCGAGGACAGGAAAACGAAAACCGCCTGCACCAACGGAAGGGAAATCCGGTATAACCCGGCCTTCATCAATGCGTTGCGCGTGGACCAGATCGTGTTTGTTCTCGCGCACCTGGTCATGCACGTGGCCCATCTCCACCCGTTGAGGCGCAGCGCCCGTGAAAAGGGCAAATTCAACAAGGCGGGCGATTACGCAATCAACGGCATCCTCAAGGATGCCGGTCTCAGCCTGTTGCCCGGCGCTTTGTACAAAAAGGAGTACGACAATCTTGCCGCCGAACAGATCTACGAACAATTGCCCGGATCGTCCAACGACCGTGACGGCAACAACAAGGGGGACGGCGACCTTGATGATGATGACCCGGGCGGCTGCGGCGGCTTCGAAGATGCCAGGGACGAATACGGCAGGTTGTTGTCAAAAGCTGAAAAACAACATGAAGAAGCCAAGGTTACCCTCGCGATACAGCGGGCCGCCCAGGTTGCCAAGGCGCAGGGGAAACTGCCCAGCTCCCTCGAGCGCCTGGTCGACGAAATGGTACATCCCATTCTCGACTGGCGCGAAATGTTGAGGACTTTTATCGATCACACGGCCCGCAACGACTATTCATGGCTCTACCCCAACCGTCGGCACATAGCCGGCGGGCTCTATCTGCCCAGTTTTCGCTCGAACGGACTGAAGCCTCTTGTCCTGGCAGTAGACACTTCCGGTTCAATCGGACAGGGCGAGCTGAACCAGTTTCAGGCTGAACTGAACGACATCCTCCATAGCTATCCGTCAACCGTACATGTCGTTTACTGCGACAGCGAGATATCCGGCACCCAAACCGTCACCCCGGACGAGTACCCTGTGGAATTGAGAGCCACGGGCTTTGGCGGCACCGACCTGCGCCCGCCCTTCGAATGGGCGATAAAAAACGTGCCCGAGGCCGGATGCATCATCTACCTGACCGACCTCCAGGGCAAGAGTCCAGAAGTTGACCCCGGCGTCCCCACCCTGTGGATCAGCACTACCAAGGACCGGGATCTGCCCGAGTGCTATCATCCGAAATTCGGGAAAATAGCAACGCTTGAACCGCATGGCCACGTAAGCAATCGCGTCCCGAAAAGCTCAAGCCCGGCAGGCGGAAATGTCAAGCCCTGGAGAAAAAGATGGAAAAAATAATACTGCTCACATTCATCCAGAGAGACAGACTCCGGAGCCTGCCTCCCGAGCTGCGGGACAAATGCATCTGCCTGGAAACCGGGAAAACGACCCACAATCAGTATACATGGCGTTATTCAACTTCGGTCGAAAACGCTCTCGCCCTACGCCTGATGGGCTTGTGCTCCTTTGAGGAACAAAACGAAGAAGACAAGTCTGACCAGTGAATGTCCGGACGGCAAAAAAAGCCGGACCTGAAACCATGGAGGGTCCGGAACTGTATGATGATTTAGATAACATTAGCTGTCAATCGATCAACTTTTCAAGCAATTCCGCCGAATGTTTGACGACGACCGGCGATCCGTCCTTATCAAAACCTCCTCTTATCTGCATGACGCAGCCGGGGCAGTCCATTGCGACCAGCGTAGCCCCGGTTTCCCTGATGTTCCCGAGCTTTTTTCGCAGGATGGGCGCGGATATTTCCGGGAGCTTCATGGAATACGAGCCTCCCATGCCGCAGCACATGTCGGACTCGAACATCTCCGTCAGCTCGTAGCCCGCTTTTTTCAGAAGCTGCCTCGGCTCCCCATGCACATTCAGGGTCCTTTTCAGGTGACAGGAGTCATGATAGGTGATGCTGCCGAGCTTCTGCCCCTCCCTGAAAGAGAGACGCCCTTCATCCACAAGTTTCTTTATCAGGGTGGAGAAGTCGATCGTCCTCGCCGACAGCTCCCTCGCCTGCTCCATCCAGTCTTTAATGCCGAGGCTTTCAAATGTGTTGATGAATTCATGCTTCAGCGCCACCGTGCAGGTTGGGCACACTGATACGACGAATTCGACGCCTTCTTGCATAAATGCCCGGATATTGTCGATTGCGTTATTCGCAGCCGTTTCATAGGCGCCGCTGTACCTGGCGGGTGCGCCGCAGCATGTCTGTTCATCCGGGAAGATGACCTCGATTCCGGCCTTGTTCAGGAGTCTCACAACCGACTCTCCGATTTCCGGATAGGCGAAGTCGACAAGGCATCCCGCGTAGAAGGCGGCTTTCTCCTTCAGCTTCTGCTGCCCGATCTCCCTGAACCTGTCCCTGAACGGCACTTCGGCAATGGCGGGCAGGCTCCTGAACTCCGTCAGGTCCGAAAGGAACAGGGGAAGGTGCCGGATGAAGCCTCCTTTGGCAAAGGGCTTCTGTGTCAGGGAGGCGGTTCTGAGCATTGTATGGAACATCCT